>CAZNVX010000257.1:0-5081 GCA_964576225.1 uncultured Christensenellaceae bacterium | reverse complement strand
GAGTATGCGCGGGTCAAGTATCCGCGACGTGGATTCAAGCGGGTTGATCGCCGGATAAATACCCATTTCTGATATCTGCCTGGACAGCACCGTGGTCGCATCCAAATGCGTGAACGTTGTCGCAGGCGCCGGGTCTGTCAGGTCATCCGCCGGCACGTAGATCGCCTGCACTGACGTGATCGACCCGCCTTTGGTGGAGGTAATGCGCTCCTGCAGTGTTCCCAGTTCGGTTGCAAGCGTTGGCTGATAACCCACAGCAGACGGAATCCGCCCAAGCAGCGCGGAAACCTCCGATCCAGCCTGTATGAAGCGGTAAATGTTATCTATGAACAGCAGCACATCCTGGTGCTCTTCATCACGCAGATGCTCAGCCAGCGTCAGCCCCGTATATGCCACGCGCATGCGAGACCCCGGGGGTTCGTTCATCTGGCCGAATGCAAGGCATGTTTTTTCAATCACGCCGGATTCACTCATGTCCTCAATCAGCTCGTTGCCCTCACGGCTTCTCTCGCCAACGCCGGTAAACACCGAATAACCGCCGTGTTCCGTCGCGATGTTGCGTATCAACTCCATGATCAGCACTGTTTTGCCCACGCCTGCGCCGCCAAACAAACCGATCTTGCCGCCCTTAGCGTAGGGCGCCAGCAAGTCGATCACCTTGATACCCGTCTCATAAAGCTCGGTCGCCGGGTTCTGGTCTGCGAACTTGGGCGGTTTCCGATGTATCGGCAGCCGCACGTCCGAATCAATAGGCCCCTTTCCATCGATCGGCTGCCCAATCACATTCATCACGCGCCCAAGAGTCTGCTGCCCGACCGGCACTTTAATCCGGTCACCCGTGTTGATAACCGCCAGACCACAGGATAAACCTTCAGTGGCATGCAGCGCGATGCAGCGCACCGTATTGTCCCCAATGTGCATGGCGACCTCCAGCCAGACGTCTCTGTCGCCCATTTTAATAACAAGCGCATTGTATATGCCAGGCAGATAGCCGTCATAAAACTTAACGTCCAGCACCGGCCCGGTGATGCGTATCAGTTCGCCTTTATTGACGATTTTATAGTCCTCCATACTGTTCTCCCACTGCTATTTTAAAGCATCCTGCGCGCTGATGATTTCCGATATCTCGTTGGTAATTTGAGCCTGCCGGGCCCGGTTGTACTGCCTTGTCAGGTTCCCAATCATCTCTTCGGCATTGTTGGTGGCGTTTTCCATGGCAGTCATACGGGCACAATGCTCGCTCGCAAAAGACTGTACAAGACAGCCGTACAGAAGACCCACGATGTATTGCGGCACAAGGATATCAAATACCTCTTTGGGCGACGGATGGTAATAAAGCTCCGCGGTATACTGGATTTCGGTATCAATATCGATAAAATTAGAAATCGATATCGGCAGCAGCTTTAAAACACGCGGTTCCTGCCGGACGATGGAAATAAACCGGGTGTAAACCACGTAAACCTCGTCCATGAGGCCATTCTCGTACAGCTCTAGAATATCCCTTGCGATGTTGCGCGCATTGTATAGAGACGGGTTCTGCGATACGTGGAGAAATTCCACGTCAACCATGTAGCCCCGCCTGTCGAAAAATGCCCGCGCTTCCTGTCCCACCGTCAGTATATATCGATCACGGCTTTTTTGCATGGTTGATAGCGCCAGATTCAACACGTTGTGATTATAACCGCCGCACATGCCCTTGTCCGCCGCTATCACCACATAGGCCGCTTTGCCCCCGTCGCTCTCACCCACATAAGGATGATCAAGCTCTCTGGTATGCGTGAGGATATCTTTTAGCGCGGACTGCACGCGTTCAAAATGCACATGGTTGGATTCATATTTAACCACGGCTTTTCTCATCTTGGCTGTGGATATCAGATGCATCGCGCGGGTGATCTGCTCCATCTCCGATATTGAATGTATGCTGTGCCGGATATCCCCCATGCTGGCCATATCAATCGTCTTCCTCTTGGTCCAGTTTGATGGCGTTTTGCTGACAGTAAATCGTCAGAAATTCCTCCGCGGCCTTGCGCAGGTTGGAAATAGCCGATTCAGGCAGATCGCCTGTTTTGTTAATGGTAACCCGGATGTCGGGATAATTCGTATCCACGAACTCCAGATACCGTCTGCCAAATTCCTTGACATGATTGAACGGGAGCTTGATCAAATACTTGTTGGTGGCCACGTAAAGCAAAATGACCTGACTTGCCATGGGCAGCGGCGAAAACTGCGGCTGTTTGAGTGTCTCCGTCAGCCGCGCGCCCTGATCCAGCGAGTCGCGGGTGGCTCTGTCCAAATCGGATGCAAACTGGGCGAAAACGGCGAGCTCACGGTACTGCGCCAAATCCAGGCGCAGGCGCCCGGCCACTTTCCTCATCGCCTTGATCTGAGCGCTGCCGCCCACGCGGGAGACGGACAGGCCCACGTTGACAGCCGGCCTGATACCGGCGTTAAACAGCTCGGATTCCAGAAAAATCTGGCCGTCCGTGATTGAGATGACATTGGTGGGTATATATGCTGAAATATCGCCGGACATCGTTTCAATAATGGGCAGTGCCGTCATCGACCCGCCGCCGTTCACCTCGCTCAGGCGTGCCGCACGCTCCAGCAAACGCGAATGCAGATAAAACACATCGCCCGGATAAGCCTCGCGGCCCGGCGGACGCCGGAGCAGCAGCGACATTGTCCGGTAAGCCACGGCGTGCTTGGAGAGATCGTCGTAAACGATCAGCGCATCCTTGCCGGCATACATAAACTCCTCCGCAATGGCGCAGCCCGCATACGGGGCGATGTATTGCATGGACGGCGCATCACTGCCCGTGGACGCCACAATAATGGTATAATCCATCGCCCCCTCTTCCTCCAGCGTCTTGATGATCGCCGAAATGGTGGACGCCTTCTGACCGATGGCGACATACACACAGTAAACACCCTTGCCCCTTTGGTTGAGTATTGTATCCACAGCGATAGCCGTTTTGCCAGTCTGCCTGTCGCCGATAATCAGCTCTCTTTGTCCCTTGCCGATGGGAACCATGCTGTCGATGGATAAAATGCCCGTCTCCAGCGGCTGCTTGACGCCCTGTCTGTCAAAGATGTGCGGCGCCTCGGCCTCTATCATTCGGTATTTATCGGCAAACAGTTTCCCCTTGCCGTCCACCGGCACGCCGAGCGGGCTGATGACACGCCCCAGCAGAGGCTCTCCGACCGGCACCTGCACCACAGTGCCGGTTTTGCGCACGGTGGATCCTTCCGACACATCCCATACGTTATTGAGAAGCACGGCACCAATGCTCTCCTTTGACAGATTCATCACAATGCCGAACGCGTTGTTTTCGAATTCCAGCAGCTCGCCGTATTTGCAGCCCTCAAGCCCTTCCACATGAACGATGCCGTCTCCGGACACGGTTACTGTGCCCACCTCGGCAACGTCCATCTCGCCCGCATATTCTTTAATGCGCTCTTTGGTGACATGTCCAAACTCTTCCGCGTCAAAATCCAGCGAGAAGTCGCCTTCTTCCAGCGCGTCGTGATGATACGGGACATCCGAATCCACAATAAAACTCTTGATCTTGCCCAGATGCGCCCGAATGCTTCTGTCGTAAACCTTGTTTCCCAGTACCACAACAAAGCCGCCCAGCAACTCCGGCACGACTTCTGTAACAAAACTAATCTCCTCGCCCACGAGCGACTCAAAACGCTTTCTGATGGATTGCACCGTCAGGTCGTCCAGCTTGACTGCTGACCTTAATTTCCCTTCGATAGCCAAGTCATCCCACCCTCTCAAAGAAATCGTCGATGATCTTTCGGTTATCGTCCAAAGAAATCTCCCGCGCAAGCACTTTTTCTGCAATCTGTATGCTCATCTCTGCAATATCCGTCTTCATGTCCTGTCGAGTCTGGATCTTTTCCGCTTCTATCTCGCGCTTGGCGCGCACCACAAGACTCCGCGCATGGTCCTTTGCATTGTCGAGTATTTCGCGCGCGTGGTCTCTTGCCATATCATTGCTTCTGGCGATGATGGAGGCCGCCTCGTTATGTGCGTCAGACATCATCTGATCGTACTGTTCCTTTTGCTGTATCAATCGCTTTTCCCGCTCGTCCAAATCATCCGCTTTGTCCGAAAACGAATTCTCACGTTTTTTCATGAATCTGAGAATTGGCTTGTAAACAAGCAGGCGCAGAACAAAGAACATGATAACGACGTTCAATACATGCAAGCCAATCCACAAGGGATCTATTTCCAGCATAATCACACCTCACTTTAAGGCAATACTCTTTGTTTACCCCGTTCTAGATTTTTCCCATCATCAGAATGGCTATAACAAAGCCGTAAATGGCTGTCGTCTCGGCGAATGCAAGACCGATCAGCAGCATCGCGTTGATCTTGCCGCTGGCCTCAGGCTGCCGCGCCACGGCGTCCGTCGCCTTGGCGGTGGCAATACCCATGCCAATGCCGGCGCCCACGCCGGTAAAAACCGCCAGACCCACGCCGATAGCAATTAGTGCTGTCATGTTTCCTTACCTCCAGAAACTGTAATAATATATTTGACTTTTATCTTTTCGCCCCGTACATCACGGTTTCTTCCATAAAAGAAAGCGTAAGGACAAGGAAAATATACGTCTGTATCGCCACATGAAACAGATTAAAGTATAGCGCAAGAACGGCCGGTATGCCAATAGCCAGATATATAACGCTATAAAGCAGATCCATCACGATCATACCGGCAAACATGTTGCCGAACAAACGAAAGGACAGTGATATCGGTATGACGGCGTGCGTCACCATGTTGATAGGCAGCATAAACGGTTTGGGTTTTACGAACCATTTGAGCCGTCCAAAAAAACCGGTGTAGTAGATTCCGAACGCATTGATCAGCACGAACGACATCAGCGCCAGCGCCAGCGTAAAGTTTATGTCCGCCGCCGGCGGACGAAAGCCCAGCAATTCTATCATGCTGGTCGCCACGATCATCAGCGCCACAGTGAAAACATAAACCGCAAAAGCCCCGCCGCGCTTGCCCAACTGTGAATTCGTAAATTTTTCACAAAACTCGACGAACATCTCCAATATGTTCTGCAAGCCT
>CAZNVX010000256.1:0-5081 GCA_964576225.1 uncultured Christensenellaceae bacterium | reverse complement strand
CACGATGACATGATGCATCTGGCGATTCGTGTGCTGAAGCAGCCCGACATAGCGGCGCGTTATCGGGACAGATACGCGCACGTGTTTGTGGACGAGTATCAGGACATCAACGAGGCGCAGCATGCCATCATCTCGGCGCTGCAGCGCGGCGACAACGACTTCCTTGTCGGCGACGTCAAGCAGTGCATCTACATGTTCCGCGAGTCCAATCCGGAGCTGCTGATGCGTCGCTGCCGCGAGCTTGACGGCACCGGCCTTATTGAAATGAACACAAACTACCGCAGCGCGCCGGCCATTATCCGCTTTATCAACGGGGTGATGTCTCACATGATGACGGAGCGCGCCGGCGGCGTTGCGTATACCGGCGGCCAGTCTCTGGCCGCGGGCGCGTCGGGCGACGGATACGTGGAAATCGTGCTGGCAGGCCGCGTAGCCGAAGAAGACGGGGAGACCCTTGACAGCGTGACGGCCGAGGCCGCGCAGCTGGCGGCATTAATAAACGGCTTTGTGGAACAGGGCTTTGCTTACGGGGACATCGCAGTGCTGCGCCCGGAGCTGTCCGGCACGGGTCAGCAGCTGTCACAGGCGCTGCGCGACCGCTGCATTCCGGTGACGGGAGGACCGGCGGGCGACGCGGCATTCTCAGAGCTGGCGGTATTTATCAATCTGCTCCGCGTGATTGACAGCCCGACAGACGACGTGCCGCTGCTCAGCGTGCTGCGGTATCCGTATTTCGGGCTGACCGAGGCGGACTTTGCCCACATTCGCCTGGCCGATACCGATGGGACATCGTTTGCTCAGGCAGCGCGGGTCTATCACAAGGACGACGAGACAGGGCGCAGGCTGAAACGCTTTTGGGAGCAGATTGACCGCTTTGGGCGCATGGCGGCATGTATGAAGCTGCCCGATTTTCTGATGCGATTAAGGCAGGAGGCGTGCTTTCGCGAATACGCGCTCACGTCGCCGGGCGGCTATGGCACCGACGAAATGATCGGCGCGTTTATCGGCGCCGCGGCGGCGGCTGGCCCGCGCTGCCTGGCGGATGTGCTGGACACGGCGGACAGGGTGCGGACAGGGCGTGACGCCCAGCCGGATCCCAAGACGTCGGACGGTGTTTACCTGACCACCATACACCGCTCCAAGGGGCTTGAGTTCCCTGTGGTGATACTGTGCGGCCTGCACAAGGTGATCGACCAGCGGGACGCCAAGGGTGCGGTGCTGGTGGGGCGCGGCCTGGGCATCGGGCTGTGCGATATTGACGAGGCGGCGCACATCAAAAAGCCGACGTTTCACAGCACGGCGGTGGCGCGCGGCATGAAACGCGAGAAAATATCCGAAACCGTTCGGCTGCTGTATGTGGGTATGACGCGCGCGGTGAGCCGGCTGGTGCTGCTGGGCGCGGGCGGCGGCCTGAAGGACAAGTGGCTGGAGGACAAGCCGGACGGGTGGCAGCACGGCGCGCATACATATTTTGATCTGCTGATGCCCGCTGTCCGCATGGCGTGTGAGGACAGGGGCGAAAGCTTTGAAGACGCGGTGCGCATCCTGCCCTGCGGGGAAGAATGCGCGGCGCAGACAAGCGGTGCGGTACGGCTGAACGCTTTGCTTGATGCGGCGGCGCAGTGCGAGCCGGCGGCGGTGTTTGCGCGGTACGCGCACCAGGATGACATCGGCGTGCCGTCCAAGGTGAGCGTATCGGCGCTCAAACGGCTTGAGGAGCAGCCGGCGGCCTTGCGTGCACAGCGTCCCCCGTCGGACGACGCCATCACGGCGGCGGAGCGCGGTACGCTGATGCACCGCGTTTTGGAGGTGATCGGCCTTGACCGAAAGAATGCAAACGAGGTGGCAGCGGCGGTTGAGCGGCTGGCGGCGGACGGCGCGGTGGACCCGCAGTTGGCCGAATATGTGGACACGGCGGCCATCGCGCGTTTTCTTGACAGCGGGCTGGCGGCGCGTGCGCGTGAATCGGCGCAATGCCTGTTTGAGCAGCCATTCTGCGTTAAGGTGAGCGCACGCGAGCTCAATCTCGGGGGCTCGGGCGAGGCGGTGGTCGTGCAGGGCGTGATCGACATGTGCTTTATCGAGGACGGCAAATGGGTGACCGTGGACTATAAGACGGACCGCGTGAGCATAGAGGACGCACCGGAAGCGGCCGTTAAGTACGCCACGCAGCTCGCGCTTTATGCGCGGGCGTTGGAGGATATCACAGAGCAGCCTGTGGCGCAGAAATGGATCTATTATCTGACCGCGGGGCAGGCGGTGCGGCTGATGTGAGGGCTCAAGGGATTTCCCGCCGATTACAGGCATTTCCGGCTTGATATACACACGCTTTGTGATAGAATAATCGTAATTATTAATACGGGAGGGAACGAATAATGATCATCATGACGATTGAGGATCCGGGCAAACCGTTTGAGACGCTGGGGCTGGTGCGCGGCTCCATGATACAGAGCAAGCATATCGGCAAGGACATGATGGCCGGCTTTAAGACGCTGGTGGGCGGAGAGCTCAAAAGCTATACGGATATGCTCGAAGAATCACGCGAGACCGCGACGCAGCGCATGATCCAGCAGGCGCAGGTGCTGGGCGCGGACGCTGTTGTCGGCGTGAGGTTCACGTCCAGCTCAGTGATGCAGGGGGCGGCTGAGGTGACGGTTTACGGGACGGCGGTGAAATACAAATAGGCGGCCTGGCCGCCTTTTTTATTTGTCAAAAAAAAGATAAAGGGACTGAGCCGGAAGACTTACGGCAGGCTGGACAGCGCGGACATCAGCACATCTTCTTTAAACGGCTTGACGATAAACCCCTTGGCGCCCGATAGCACAGCCTCGCGCACCATGCTTTCCTGCCCCATCGCCGAGATCATCACAACATTCGCTGCCGGCTGCATGGCCAGTATGGCTTTCAGGCTTTCCAGCCCGTCCATTTCGGGCATCGTGATATCCATAGTGACGATATCCGGATTCAATTCCTGATACTTTTGCAGCGCGACTTTGCCGTTCTCCGCTTCACCGGCGACTTCATAACCGTTTTTACTGAGCATGTTTTTTATGGAGACACGCATGAACGCCGCATCATCAACAATCAATACCTTTTTCATCTATAACCTCCAAAACAAACGTTTTACCGCTTCCGGACCCCGCATAACAACCTGACACCGTTTATGGACCGGGTACGCGGGGATCGGACAGAATCTTTTACCTAATTATTATAATCGTCATAATCACAAAAACTATTAACATTTTCCAAAAAAACCGATAAGTAATGTAGAAGCATTGTGAGAAACCGCCGATTTCCGGGTTCTGCGCAGCCCATAACAGGAGTATGTGATGAAGATCGAACACGTACAGGCCATTAAGAATATTCCGCAGAAACCGCAGCCTGCTGCGCACTTTAAGCATGGCGATCTTTTTGTGTCGGAAGTTCTTGAGGTGAACGGGAAGACGGCCTTGCTGCGGAGCGAGCAGGGAACGCTGCTCACCGCGCGGCTGTTGGGTGATATCAGCCTGATGGCCGGGGATCATGTGGAGACGGTGGTGGATGAGACCGGCACGGGACGTTATGTGCTGCGCCTGGTGGACCTATCTCGCCACGACGCGAAGGCTGCGCCGGGAGATGCCGGAAAAGCGCCGGACAGCGCCGCCGCGCAGAGCCTTAAAGCACAAACGCTGCACAACACACTGGCCATGCTGAAAAAGAACGCGGGATTGGAACCGAAAACGGCGGTGTTCCTTGCCCGGAACGGTATTGCCGGAACGCCGGAAAACATAGACACGCTTGGCCGGCTTGTCAAAGGCGAGCAGAAAACAGCGGCACTTCTGATGCAGATTCGCGATGAAGCGGCGTCTGCGCGGCCCGCGGCGGCGCCACCGGCACAGACGCCGGCTGGAGCAGCTGAGCGTATTCCAATCACGGCAACGGCAACAGAAGCAAAGCCGGATCCCTCTGCGGCAACGGCAAGCCCGGATGCCACGGCGGCGGCAGCTGTCTCGAAGGCGGCAGCACGGCCTGCAACGCATGCGGCATCCGCGGCGCAAACGGAACCGGCAAAAGCTGCCGGGGCACCAGTTGCGCCATCCGCGTCTGCTCAGACAGCACCGTCGCCTGATGCGAAGATGGCCGCGGAACAGGCGGCAAAGCCGCATCACGCGCCTGACGGCCACACGGCTCACCCGACAGCCGATACAGCGGATAAATCGGGACATGCCGCGGCAGGTAAAACAGCGACGGGTGGGCCGCGGCCCGCAGCGGTGCAGACCGATGCCGGTATCGCAGGGCAGTCCGCAACGCCCGCAGAGACGGAAAAGCCTGTGCAGAGCCTGTCACCGGCGCAGCAGCTGCTGTCGATGTTCGTCAATTTGAAGGACAAGGAGAATTTGGCGGCACAGCTGAAAAAAGCGGTGAAGGAGCTGCCGGAGCAGATTAAAGAACTAAAGCTTTTGATCAATGCTGTCGATATAAATGACAGAGACGCAGCGGCGCAGAAAGCGCAGCATCTGGAAAAGCAGATAACGCTGTTGTCGGAAGTCAAGCACTTTGACTGCTACCATATTCCGCTGACGGGCGGGAGCAGCGAACAGGAAACCGCGGAGCTCTATGTGTACCGTCAGCGGCACAGAAAGGACGAAGCGCAGGCTGAGAACTTTGTGATATTGCTGGGACTGGATACACAGCACATGGGCCGGGTGGAGACGGTGATCCGGTCGGGAGGAAGCCGGGTATCGCTGGAGTTCAGGCTCGAGAAACCCGAGCTCGGTGATGCGTTTGTACACGGCGCCAGACAGCTGGAGCCGGTTATCTCACAGACAGGATACCATCTTGCCGACGTGAGCGCGCGCGAGCTTGAGGCGAAGACCACGGTGCTGACTGCAGAGCAAGTGCTGTCATTGGGGCAGGAGGCCGCGTCCGGCAGCCTGGATGTGCGAATATGAGAAAAGAGCGTGATAAGCCGGAAAGCCGAGAGGCGGCGGCATTGAAATATGACCCGAATGAAGCCGCCGCACCCGTAGTGGTGGCGCTGGGCACAGGGTTTGCCGCAGACCGTATTGTGGAGGCGGCCCGGGAAAACAATGTTCAGGTCG
>CAZNVX010000255.1:0-5097 GCA_964576225.1 uncultured Christensenellaceae bacterium | reverse complement strand
CCGCCATCCTGACGCCCAGTTCTGCCGCCACGCGGAGCAACGCTTTGTCGATGTTATTATGGCGGCCATAAAAATCACAGCGGCAAGCGTTTGTGGAAAAGAAAAAGCCGGGACAAGGCCGGCGAATAATATAGCTCCTCCTACTTTCTATTTAAATACTCTAGAAAACCGATAAATGAATCTGCGCAGTCGTTAATGGTTTTCAAATCCATACCAATAAACGGTACTGCGACTACTCTAATGCTTTCTCGTCTCGTGTCAAAAGCATATGCTAAATCTCCACCATCCGAACCAAATAGTATAAGGCCTGGAGCAAATTCGGTGACTGCATATGCTTCATTTAATTCGGCAATGTTTTCTGCACTCCAAAGAGCAATATAGGAATTTGCTATCACTCCTTCACCGCCGTTATATTTTTGCATAAACTGAAGGTAATCAGCAGGAAATCTGATTCCCAAAGCTTTTCCAACTGCTTTAATATTTGTAAATGACTTGCCGTTCATATTCATCTTGCTTAAGTAGTCTTTATAAATATTCTTCATTTTACCTCTCCTTACTCATTCATCTGTCTCAATAATCTGTTCCACCATACAGTAAATTTTGCGTGCTCTTTGGGAGTCAGATATACTTTGTTAGACAATTCTGTTGGACTGCCACCAAACTTAACAGGGTGCACCTCATGAATCTGTAGCCCTTGGTAAGAATGATTTTGACGATGCAGTTGTGAATTTGTTGAGTTTGCCTTGTCTCGTGCGACGCTATAGTCTTCGCCTTCCAGTACTATGAATGGCCCAACCGGTCTTTTACCTTCAGGATAACCATTCCAGTCTGTAATCTGGAAATAGCCGTTGTTATGTATGACCAACCCAACCCTCTTGCATCCATTATCCCCCACACCATTCCCGCCGTCAACATATGTCTGCGCCGTTGCCCCGATCTCTGTTCCCATTGCGCCGTCATCATGCAGGTTGATGCTGATGTATTCTGCCGCCAGTTCCGCATCGCCAACAACCTCTGCCATCACACCTTGAAGCTGTCCCGCCTCCACAGGCGTCAGGTTTCCCGCCAAGAACGCGGCTCTTATATCCCCCACCATTGCAATAGCAGCCGCCGCTTCCATGCTCGCCTTGCCCGATGCAAAGTCCATGTAGGCATCATGCGAAGCAGAGATATCAATCCCCATATGGTTCACATTACCGCTGTCAGCTTTGATGCGCGCTTCTATCTGCGTTAGCGTCGTCATGCCTTGCGTCAATGCGGTCTGCACGCTCTCGGGATTGGGTCTGAATATTGAATGCAAAAGAAAAAGCCGGGACAAGGCCCGGTAAGATGCACTCATTATCTACTAATCAAAGTAATTTTCTATTCTTCTTTAATAAGTGTAGGGTTGTTACAATATTAGCTTTAATACAAGTTAATCTTCTGGCCTGTATTGGTATCAATAAAGTATTTCTTCTTACCTTCTTGAATTAATGTTACCTCCGTTCCAATGGGCATGTCGTATATTGCAAGAATAGCAGGCTCAATTTCAATAACAGATTCATATGCTAATATGCACCAATTATTAACATCTGCAAGAAACTCGTCTGTATCTATTTCAGAAATAAATCTCCATCCATTATCCACGTCTCGTTTCCCATTTTCTTTAACACACCACTTTAATCTGCCATTACCATTATAAATATTTCTAGAAACTAGGCAGGCCCCATATTTTGAATTTATTCGGGTATCCATATTTATTATTCTCCTTTTTGATTTACCCTTGTTATTTGTCGCGGTGTTCGAATAAATGGCCTCTATTAGTTTTTATTAACTCCGGTCTATAGTTATCAGAGTCTCTGAACCATTTTATAAACTCATCCAAGCTCATTTCACCGCTCATATATCTTGCATGAATATCTGAGTACTCTTGTCCCGGCTTATGTCCCATATCCCATTGACCATTTCTAGGTTTATTGCGATCCCAAAAAATTGTTGTACCTGTTGGATCTTTTGCCATACCATTTATAGGATCTACATGTGCATTCCAAACATCCTCTACTTGTGTCGACCCAGATTTAGGTCTGTTTTTTGCATATGGCTTTCTTACTACTCCATCTCCAATACCACCTTTTCCATTATCCCCCACACCATTCCTGCTGTCAATATTCTCTATTTCCGCTTTCACCGCTGTCAGCGCCCTTGCCTGTGCCTGTGTCAGCACACACGACTGCTCCATCTGTGCGATATTCATGGAATCAAGCGCCTGCTTACCCGCTGCCACCACACTGGCCGCGTTGGCGTCACTGGGGTTTGCTTCAAACATTCGGTATGCGCTCATCAAAGAATCGTATTTAGCGTTGGAAAGCGCTTCACGCGGCAGGGTGATCAGGGCGTCAACAGTGTGACCGGCAACGGTATGAACGCTTCTTGTCTCAACCGCTCCGCTCAGCTCTCCCTCCAATCGCATCTTCAGCCCCGTCAGCGCGGATGCATCCCCGCCCTCTGCATTCCGCTGTGCGATGGAGTATCAATGGTGGCGTTGATCGCATCCACGGCGTTGCTGAGCGCCGCAGCCTTTGTTTCGGTCTTTGCCGTCAGATAGTCGTAATAGGCGCTGTTGGCGGTGGTCGTATCCACGTCGAGGCTGCCCAGCGCGTCTGCAAGAACGCTTTCCGTTCGGGCGCTGTTGTCGGCCAATACCGCGTCCACGTCCGGCAGCTCAGGCACCAGTATCTCGCCGTCTTGGGTTTGGACGCCATACGCCGCGTCAATGCTTGTCTTTGCGTCACCTTTCGGCAGTTCGATATCGATGGGGTTTTGCTTCAAATCGTCGCCCAAATGGTTAAAGAAAAAGTCGGAGCATATTCAGCACCGACGAAATGTTATATTACCAACGATATTTCAAAGAACAATATTCAATCGCACATCGTTTTCTTATTAAAAATTCCCTATCTGTGTCCTGAAATTAAACTAGTTTATTCTAATTCAATATCCTCGTATTTCTCATTGGTGAAAAACACCTTATACTTATTATTTTTCACCTCTTCCCTAACCGCGCGCATCAGAGATAAACGCTCCTCTTCTAAAAACTTGCAAGTTTTCATACGGAGATAGCCATTTCATGGTGTTTGCGATTGCTGCAAAGCCATCAATACACATATCACCGGAAAACCTTGCGGTTTTTCCATCATACTCAATATCAATATAACCTCTTGTACCTGTAATCTTCATATCCCTCACCTCGAGAATAAAATAGTTTCAACTAGTGTTTTAGGGTCAACTACAATGATTTTCATATCATTTTGATTGGCCATGAGAGCAGGAAGTTCCACTGTGTTCCATATGCTGGTAGATCTAAGATTTGAGCTTACAATTGCCCTAACCTCGCCAGAAGCCTGTTTAGCATATAAGGCTGAAGCCCTTTGCCACGCTTCAACTGCAATAGGATTATTAATATCAAACTTAGGTATATTAACCTTTTGCTCCGCAATGGTGGTCTCCAAAGTCACACCTCCATTTTCTTTCGCAATACTTGCTGCTATTTCTGCACCCACTTCACCTAAGCCAGACCAGAAATAAGCTTTGTTCGCTTCAGTCTTAAGCTGCTCATCTTTGAAATACTTAAATGTTGCTAATCCGTCTACTCCATTATCCCCGACACCATTCCCGCTGTCAACATATGTCTGCGCCGTTGCCCCGATCTCTGTTCCCATTGCGCCGCCATCATGCAGGTTAATGCTGATGTATTCTGCCGCTGACTCCGCATCGCCAACAATCTCCGCCATCACATTCTGAAGCTTTGTCACCTCTGCTTTCGATAGCTGCCCCGACGCAATAACCTGACCGACATCTGCCGCCACCGTCTGAGCCGCTGTCCTCAGCTTGGCTTCTTTTACCGTGTCTGCGAGCGTCCCCTTTTGTGTACTGAAGTCCATGTAGGCATCATGCGAGGCAGAGATATCAATCCCTTGGTGGTTCACATTGCCGCTGTCAGCTTTGATGCGCGCTTCTGTCTGCGTCAGCACCGTCATGTCCTGAGTCAATGCGGCTTGCCCGGTTTGGGGATGTGTCTGAGCGTTGGATTCAAAAGAAAAAGCCGGGAGAACGTCCCGGCATGTTTATTTTATTTAAACTTATAGTTTATTACAATAACACTCTCAAGGCTTCTATTATCAATTGTAGATTTAATACTGCCCCATTCAAATTCTTGTTTTTCCGTAATCCTCTTTATGAAATCATCATGTGTTTGCTTTCTTTGCTCTTCGTTAATTATGTAGCCTTCATTGCAAAAAAGCTGAATTTGCCTTAGGTAGTCCTTATCAAACCATAAACCAATAATAAACTTCATTCCATTTATTATACTTTTATCTCTTATCCAGAAAAAAAGTGATGTGTCTTGATTTGAATACAAACTAGTTCGTTTAAAATCACATAATCTAAACCCTGGAAAGAGCTTTATGTTATTGTTTATTGTAACACTACCATCATAACTCATTTTGTTCATCCTTTCAGTATAATAATATCAACTGGTATAAGAATACCTGCCTTAATAAGTTCATTTGCATTTGGAATGTATTTTTGTTCAAGTCCACCTTCACCAAATTGTGGATTCTCTAAACAAAACGCTTTTGCGGCAGCTATGTCCTGATTGAGCATATACCCCCACATTTCTGATCTATACCCATGTTTTGCGCTTTCTTTTACTTGCAAGCCTTTAAACAACTTTGTTTGATTAGCACTCACACTATCAATAGCTTCTTTAGTTGTAAAAAAGCTAGTTCCATTCGGTTCACCTCTATAGTATATCTCTCCTTTTTGTAGCGTATCCGGTACCCAACTATCTACTCCAATATATACTGCATTACCTTGCGAAGCTTTTGCTTTTTCAGGTATATTTGCAACCCTATCATTTATACCTCCATTATCCCCCACGCCATTCCCGCTGTCAATATTCTCTATTTCCGCTTTCACCGCTGCCAGCGCCCTTGCCTGTGACTGTGTCAGCACACCCGACTGCTCCAGCTGTGCGATATTCATGGAATCAAGCGCCTGCTTGCCCGCTGCCACCACACCGGCCGCGTTAGCATCGCTGGGGTTTGCTTCAAACATCCGGTA
>CAZNVX010000254.1:0-5140 GCA_964576225.1 uncultured Christensenellaceae bacterium | reverse complement strand
ATACGCTGACAATTGGGCCCGGCCTCGTCAGAACGGAAACTGCGATGACCGGCATTGAAAAGATCGCCGCGCTGATGGGCGTGTCCACCGAAGAGTTTTATAAAATGAACGAAGCGCATATGCTCAGCCCCGAGGAAGCAGGTGTCGGGTTCGCGCTGGCCGTGGTGTACGCGGAAAAATACAATGGACAGGAGATTTCGTCGATACAGCTGCTGCGCAGCACGGACGCCGCAACAGACAGCGCCAGCACGGCACCCGCGCCCGCGCGTGAAGGCGGCAGCGATGAGCTTGCCGGCTTGATTTCGCAGGCGGCTGCAACTTTCTGCGAGCAATACGAGGGCTGGCTGGGGCGCAACGTGTTTGAGCGGCAGTGGGTGCTCCGTGATTTCAAAAAATCCACCGGATTTTCCGCCGAGCAGTTCAAAGCGCTGTTTGAAACCGTGATCGGGTTTATCCACAGCAACTCAATAAACGACATACGTCCCTATAAAGCGGCATTCGAAAAGCTCAAGGGGTATTACGAGCGTCAGTACAAACTGCTTCAGGGCTTCGAAAAAAACCCCGTAAAGCTCGAAGAGGCCTCTGCCGTCGTCAGAAGCTGGATCGAGAACGCCGACAAAATCTGCAGCTTGCTGCCGTAAATTGCTCCAGGTAAACAGTCACCGACACAATTGATCTCTCCCAAGCGAATTCACTGGATTCGCTTTTTTTGATGCCCCATGTTTAAAGACTGCCGGTCAGCCAAATAATCATAACAATTAAAACTGCCACGGGATAAAGAGCCATGAAACCGCTGATTGCCACCGGCGTCATCAATACGGGAATCATTCAGGATAACCTGTATGCCATCAAAACCCATACCGTCAATTTTTTTATCTGGAAGACCAGAGAAGGCATTGTCTGTATCGATTCCGGCTTCAACCGGGTGATCATCTGTCGCGCGCTTGATGAACTGGGCATCGCACCCACAGAGGTGACACACCTTTTTCTGACGCATTCGGATATCGACCATGTCGGCGGTCTGGGCTTGTTCCCAAACGCCCGCGTCTATCTCTCGGCTGACGAGGAGCCCATGGTGCGCCGCCGTACAGCGCGGCTGCTTGGCGTTTACTATAACCGGCGGATTGCTTGTCCGTACAGCCTTTTGCAAAACGGCGACACGATGTCCGCGGCAGGTCTGCATATAAGAGCCTTGGCCTCTCCGGGTCACACACCGGGTTCCATGTGCTATGTGGTTAACGATTATGTTCTCTTCTCGGGCGACGCATTCCGGCTCAACGACGGACTGGCAGTACCCTGCCCCCGTTACACCATGAATGTTGCCAATCAGGCCAACTCCATCAAGCGCCTGTCCATGCTGAGCGGAATCGACCTGATCTGTACCGCTCACTGGGGGCTGTCGCGCAATTGGAATCAGGCATTTGCTGCGTATCAGCATCATTAATTATCGATTTTCATTATTTATTTTATGTTTAAAGGTATTTTTATTATGTTTGTCGAATATCCCATGCGTTGAATACTCTCTTTGCGAAAGAATATTTATGGTCTACGACAATGCCGTTATCGGGCTTGGGCCGGCGGGTGCCAGCTTTGCCCGGCTTATTGATTCGCGACAATACAAGGTAATCGCTTTCGACAAAAAGGACCCTCGCCATCCAGAAAGCCACCCCAAGCCATGCGGCGGGCTGCTCTCGCCCGATGCGCTGCGCGCACTGTCCCGGTTCGATTTGCCCATCCCCCGCGAGGTGGTCGCCACGCCGCAGATCTTTTATGTCAAAATAATCGACATGGATACAAGGGTCACACGCAACTATCCGCGCTTCTATCTCAACATCGACCGCCAAAAATTTGACCTGTGGCTGATGTCGCTGATACCGGACAGTGTGACGGTTTGCTGCGATACCCTGGTCACACGCATTTGCCCGTCAGATGGCCTCTACAAAATCACATACCGCCGAAACGGCAGCGACCATACGGTCACGGCGAAGTCCATTGTCGGCGCAGACGGCGCGCGCTCCATTGTCACGAGAACATTTTTCAACCGCGGCCTGCAAAGGCTGCGTCTGTCAATACAGGAATGGTATCCGCACAACAGCCACAACCCGTTTTTCTCCTGTATATTCGACAGCCACAACAGCGACAGCTATGCATGGTCGCTTTGCAAGGACGGTTATATCATATTCGGGGGCGCTTACCGCATCGGCAGCGCCCGTAAAGCGTTTGATAGACAGAAGGAAAAATTAGCACAGTATGGCGTCAGCCTTCCGGCGCCCGTAAAGCGCGAAGCATGCCTTGTGAGGCGTCTGCATTCTTTCTCAGGTATTGACCTGGGTCATGAAAATGTACTGCTGCTCGGCGAAGCCGCCGGTTTTGTCAGCCCAAGCTCTTACGAGGGCATCAGCGGTGCGATGGACAGCGCCCGTTTGCTCAGCCGCGTTTTCAACCAAGACCACATCGGCATATTGAAGCGATACAAAAAAGCCGCTTGGAGAATGCGGCTGAAGTACTCTATGAAGGTCTTGAAAAGTGCCGTCTTGTGCAGCCCTTTTCTGCGAAGACTGATCATGAAAAGCGGAATCAATACAATTGACGTGATTGATAAGCAACCACCCATTGCCGGCAAAATTCCATCGGGTATTATCAGTTGATCTGTTCAACCCCATGCTTTTTATCATATAAAATGGAAAACTCAACGGCCAACCCGGAATTATCGGCAAAAACATCATGAAAAATGGGGTTTTTATCGTTTTGCCACGCCTTTAGGCTAATTATTACCGTTGGTTCAACCGATATATACACTATATAGCATATAGCAGGGAGATAGAGTGATGACCGATCCTATTCAGTCAGGCTTTGAAGCCGGAGATGCCCGCGCCGTCAACGCGGACAGCCCGGGCAGCAGCGTCTCGGTTCCGTCCGGACGCAACGCGTCTTACTCGGTGGAATACACCGGGGATGGCGTGTATTTGCGTGCATTGTACGAAGACGCGGGCGCAAGGCCGCTTCATCCGGAGGCCGTGCTTTATGATCTGAATCGCAGGCATATCAACGGTCTCAATCCCGGCGACATGCTGGTGCGCATCCGCCGGCACGACGAGCATATCCGAATTGCCGACGCGCAGGAAGAATCCGCGGCGGATTCCGACGCAATTGTGGTCACCGCGCGTGATCAAATGTCTGCCGAGATGATGCTCTTTCCGCCGTGCGGCCCGGGCACTGACATTTCCGGTGACGCGCTGCTGACGCTTGTGCAGGAGAAATGGGGCATCACTTTCGGTCTGGATACCCGTGCCGTCACCCAGGCGGCAGAAAACCGTCTGTATTATCAGTGGATCCCGATTGCAGGCGGCAAGCATCCCGAAAAGGGCGAAGACGGCGTCGTCACTTTCCTGTTCAGCACGCAGCGCAGCTATGCCCCGAAGATTGCCGAGGACGGGAGCGCGGACTACAAAAACCTGAATGTTTTCGAAAGCGTCAAGGAAGGCGACGCCGTGGTGACAGCCACGCCCGCCGGTGAAGGCGTTGCAGGCTGCGACGTGAAAGGAAACGTTCTGCCCGCCCAAAAGGGTGTTGAGGCCAAGCTGCCCAAAGGCAAGAACGTGCGCGTCTCGGAGGACGGCCTGACTCTGATTGCAACCAAAAGCGGTCGGGTTGACTATATTAACGGCCGTGTTGAAATCGCTGATGTTTACCGAATTTCAGGCGATGCAAACATGAGCGTGGGCAACGTCCTGTTTGAAGGCGATGTCATCATTCAAGGCGATGTGATTTCCGGGCTTACCATTGAGGCCGCCGGAACGATAGAGGTATGGGGTTATGTGGAAGCCGCCACATTGATTGCCGGCAAGGATATCGTGCTGAAAAACGGTATGCAGGGCATGGACAAGGGCAAGCTGGTCGCGGGCGGAAACATCGTGTCACGCTTCCTGGAGCGCAGCGAAATTGAAGCCAAAGGCAGTCTGTTCTCAGACTCAATTGTCCAATGCAAAGTGATCGCCCGCGAATGCATCCATATGAGGGGCAAATGGGGCCGGATACTGGGCGGGGTGGTGCGTGCGGGCAAAGAGATTTCCGCAAACATCGTCGGTTCGCCCGCCAATGAACTCACCGTTATTGATCTTGGCGCGTCGCCCGAACTGCGGGCGCTCTATACAAAGCTCGACACCGAAAAAAACCAGATCAAGCTTCAGCTGGACAGAATCAGCAACGTGGCCATGACAATCCCCGCGAGCAGTGATTCTCCCGAGCGCCAGGAAATGCGGTTAAAGCTGATCAGCGCGAAAGAGCAGCTGCTGGAGCAGCATGCCGAAAAGTCGGCCGAGCTGGAGGCTTTGGCGCAAAAGCTCGGCGAACACCGCGGCGCCAAGCTCCACGTGTTCAAATCCATTTACCCCAATGTCAAGGTCAACATCGAATCATGCTCAATGACAACCAAGACGACGATCGACTATGCCACATTCCTGTATCGGGATGGCGATGTTGTGTTCACCGCCTGCGAGGCCCATCCGTAGCAAAGCGTTTCTGCGATGCAGTTTATCATTCCGATGGGTGCGCCGCTTCCCATTGCTCAAGCAGCGCGTCGGTCTGCCGCTTGATCGTTTCATGCTCATTAGAGAGCTTAATCAGTTCCGTCTCGGCCAGCACAGCCGGGTCAGCCAGCTTGTCTTCTATTTCCTTGAGCCGCGCCTCAGCGATTGCAATATCCTTTTCAATCTGCGCCACACGCGCCTTGGCTTCTTTAGCGCGCTGTTCCTCTTCACGGCTGGCGCGTTTGCGCCTGGCTGCCTCCGTCTTCGTCAGCCCGTCGTCAAAAAAAGGCTGCTTTAATGCCGGGTTTCGTTTGGCTTCCAGCGCCGCCTGATAATCGCTCCAGTTGCCGTCATACGCGGTCAGCGCGCCGTCTGCCAGTTCCAATACGCAGTTTGCCACGCGGTTGATAAAATACCGGTCGTGGCTGACAAACAGTATCGTGCCCTCAAAGCTGCGCAAAGCCTCCTCCAGCACCTCGCGGCTGTCCATGTCCAGATGGTTGGTCGGCTCATCCAGCAGCAGCAGCGACGGGCGTGACAGCATCAGCTTCAATAGTGACAGCCGCCCCTTCTCCCCGCCCGACAGCGCGGATACCGGCTTGAACACATCA
>CAZNVX010000253.1:0-5147 GCA_964576225.1 uncultured Christensenellaceae bacterium | reverse complement strand
CGATGTATTGGTCGTATATATTATAAGGGTGGGCGACTATGAGCACCTTGATGCCGCCCAGATTCAGCAGGCGCTCCTGCTCACTGGCGGCAATCATCTGCTCGGCCCGCTCGGACTGCTTGGCCGTCCAGTAGGCATACAGGCTGTGTGCGCGGTTTTTGCCCAGCGCGCGCCCCAGCTTCACAAAGGCCAGCGGCTCCCTCTCTTTGTTTTTGAGATCGATATTGTAATTGAGCAGCTTAAGACCGGTATCGCGGAATGTGTTTTTGATCAGGTCGTATACCGCGTGAAAGCGCGTGCATACCGTGCCGGCACGGCCCATGCTGCCGATGCGCGGCACCAGCACATGGTCACACTTGTCCATCAGCCACGCCACATGCCCGAGGTATATCTTGCCGGACAGACAGGATTCGTCCACCGCGAGGTTGGTGCCCCGCTCAACGATATCCCGGTTGGTGTCCGGGCTGACGATGGTTTCCACGCCCAGCGCATCGAAGTAGCTCTCCCACATCGCACCGTAACGGAAATAAAAAAAAGCCTTCGGTATTCCGATTTTCATGATACCCCAGTCCGGTTATAAAATATGTATGATGCAATATGGGTATTATATATGATTCTGAACGGTTTCACAAGGCATAAAGAAGCAAGTGCTCTTTAAGCACAATCATACCCTGTACACCTTCCTGAAATGATGGCCGTATATCGCGTAGGTGACGGCCTTGGGCAGCTGCGCGTGGCTGAGCATCACCGGCGCTCCTTTCCCACGATGCCCAGCCGGAATACCGATTTGAGAAACGACGCAATGTCCGATGGATGGATTTTCTGGCGCGTTCTGGTCTGCGGGCATTCCTCATCCAGATAACGCATCACGCGCTGGTAATATGATTCAGGTCCGTAGATGCTGCCCACCACCCTTTTGTATCCGCTGACCAGCTTGTCGTAAGCCATTTTGGGCGCAAAGTTCATCGAATAGTCGGTGTTGTCACCGGTGAAGTCGGCGGTCAGCCGGTGCTCCTGCTCCATGCGCTGATAGAGCCGCGTGCCGCGCGGCGCATTGAGCAGCCCCACCATGGCCACCACGATGCCGCTCTGCTGTATAAACCGTGTCAGCATGTCGAAGATATTGTCCGGGTCGCTGTCGAAGCCCAGTATAAAACCGCCCTGCACCTCCATGCCGTGCGACTGTATGGTCTGTATGCAGGCCAGCAAATCCCGACCTGTGTTCTGGTTTTTACCGCATTCGGACAGGCTGTCCTCATTGGGCGTTTCAATGCCCACGAAAATCTGCCGGAAACCCGCCGACACCATCAGCCGCATCAGCTCCTCATCATCCGATATGTTAATGGACGCCTCCGTATCGAAGTGAAACGGATATCCATGCGCCTCCTGCCAGGCAATGGCAGCGGGCAGTACATCTTGCTTGAGTATCTCTTTGTTGCCGATGAAGTTATCGTCTACGAAGAATACGGTGCCGCGCCAGCCTTGGTCATACAGTGCATCCAGCTCCGCTGTTACCTGCTGTGCCGATTTGAGTCGCGGCTTGCGTCCAAACAGCACCACCACGTCGCAGAACTCGCAGTTAAACGGACAGCCGCGCGAATACTGTATGTTCATCGACGAGTAATCCTTCATACGGATCAGGCTCCACAACGGCACCGGCGTTTGCGTGATATCCGGCTTTTCATCGGACGTGTAGATGTGAGCGGCACGGCCTTGTTCAAGGTCGTGCAAAAACGGCGGGAGCGTTATCTCAGCTTCATTCAATATCAAATGGTCAACCGCATCAAACTTATCCGGAAAGGCTGTGAACAGCGGCCCACCCGCCGCCACACGCACACCAGCTTTTCTGCATCGTTCGATCACATATTGGGCAGAGCGGCTCTGTATCGACATCGCGCTGATAAAAACGCAATCCGCCCATTTGATGTCGCTGTCACTCAAGCGTTGTACGCTCATGTCCACGAGGCGTTTTTCCCACTCTTTTGGCAGCATGGCCGCCACGGTGAGCAAACCCAGCGGCGGAAACGCGGATTTTTTTGATGTAAAACGCAGCGCGTATTTGAAACTCCAAAAAGTATCGGGAAATTCAGGGTAAATCAGTAAAACGCGCATGCAGTTCCTCCGTTTGATGTGGGCTCTATACTTAGAATGCGGCGTTTCGAAAAACTGTATGCTCTGTAATTTATGGATGGCAATGATGAAGTCTGTTTTGTTTATTGTCATGTGCCTGATAACAATAATAAAATTTAATGCAGTATGCTATGACAAAACGTTCTGCGGCTGGCTGGTCAAAGAAAAGATTTTTGACTGCCTGACCATTAAGCAGGGCATACAATGTTTTATCATATTGACTCATAATTCTATAACAATATTCCCCTATGAAACGCGATGTGGTATAATCGCTTCGCAATTATTCTTGAAAGGAGACAATTATGAAAACGTACGTAAAGACGGAGAGTGTCCTCAATCGGGAGGCGCGCATCCGCTGACGCTGACCGCCTCCCAAAAGAGAAGATCATCAAAACTTTTGGAGGTTATAAAAATTGGATATGGATATTAAAGCGCTGGGTTTAACCCCGGCGCTTATCAAGACTGCTGAGGCCGACGGGCTGATTCCGGGACGCGTGGCGGCGCAGTCTCACGGCATTTGCCGCGTGCTCACGCCGCGTGGCGAGACGGACGCCCGCAGCGCCGGAAAGCTGGTGTATGAATCGGCATTGCTGCCGGTGGTGGGCGATTTTGTGTTGCTGGACTCAGATGGCGTCATCCGCCGCGTGATGGAGCGCCGCAGCGCGTTCGTGCGCCGCTCCAAGGGCGAGCAGCAGGTGGTGGCGGCCAACATCGATACGGTGTTTGTCTGCATGGGTCTGGACAGCGATTTTAACGTGCGGCGTCTGGAACGCTATCTCGCCGTCGCGTGGGACAGCGGCGCGCTGCCCGTGGTGGTGCTGACCAAGTCGGACGTGTGCGAAGGCGCCGCCGCCAAACGTGCGGAAGCGGAAGCAGCCGCGCCGGGTGTGGAGGTCATCGTTTCGCCGGGCGAACTGGAGCGGCTGAAGCGCTTTATCAGCGGCTGTACGGTGGCATTCATCGGCTCGTCGGGTATCGGCAAGTCCACATTGATCAACCGGCTGGCTGGCGCGGAGCTGCTGGCGACGGGCGACACGCGGCGCGACGGAAAAGGCCGCCACACCACCACGGCACGCAACCTGCTGCCTTTGCTGGGCGGCGCCGTGATCGACACGCCGGGCATGCGCGAGCTGGGCATCGAACGCGCGGACTTCTCCCGCGGCTTCGCCGACATCGACGCGCTGGCGCAGCAGTGCCGTTTTGCGGACTGCGGCCATGGCAGCGAGCCGGGCTGTGCGGTGCGCGCGGCGGTGCAAAGCGCAGCGCTGTCTGAAGAGCGGCTGGAAAGCTGGCGCAAGCTGCGACGCGAGGCGGCCTACGCGGCGATGGACGCGCGGCAGATCGAAGCCGCCAAGATCGAGTATATGCTGGGGCCGGGCGGCATGAAGGAGCTGCGCCGCATCGTCAAGGAAAAGGATATGTTCAAAAGACGGTAATACTTAGCGCTGGTCAGAGATGGCCGGCGCTTCGTTTCTACGGATAAATATACGCATCATCCGCCGGGGGCGCTTTGCGTGGCCGTATCACACCGTCTGTCAGTATCGGCATCGTATAGTCTTCTCCGTCATAGGTGAAAAGAAAGGCCGCCACAGTGCCGGTGACATCCACCCATTCATCGTTTGCAAAGTCTTCCGCATTTTCCACGCGTACATGAAAGCCCGCAAGCGTCGCATCGGCCACACAGCAGGTGATGATCAGCCGGGATACCAGCAGCGTGCCCTCTGGGAACTGATCATCCCGATACACAAAGCCGTGCAGTGAAATGCGCTGTCCTTCCAGCGCTGAGACAGGGGTGTAGACAGCGTCCGCAAACATATCCGCCACGTATTCTTCCGCTTCATCCATACGCACGCAGGGCGTCAGACTGTCAATGTCAGCTATAATGTTTTGCGGCATCACATCCGCTTCGGATTCCGGGACGGACGTCGCATTTTCAGGGAATTCCTCAGCCGATTGAGCAGCAGGCGTGGCCTCCGGCTCAGCGGGAATCGGCGTTTGATCCGCAAGCTCCGCCCCGCCCAACATATTGATGTTCGGATTGGTCAGCGTTTGCGGCGTCCCCTGGTTGGGTGGCGTGGTGAGAAACAGCACGATGGGTATCAGGAACATCAGCCCGTAGAGACGGGTCGTATGGCCAAATGCACGGCGATCCGTTTTGATCAGCCGAATAAGCTGCAAAGCGGCAAGCAAACCCAGCACCGCGAAGCCAAACCAGGCAACAGGATACATGCGGGGAGCAAGATACAGCGCTATATCTCCAAAAATGAGCAAAACACCTGTGATGGCAGCCAGCGCGAGCAGTATGAGCAGCCACAGTATTTCAGTTGAACGTTTGCTCATGAGCCGCCGCCTTTCACAAAGAGGCTTGCCGCCATTGCCAGAGCGAAGCATACCACCAGTATGATGATAATCAGACGAAGGGCGAAACGCTTCTTAAAGCTGCCCATCAGCAGCATCGTATTTTTGATGTCGATCATCGGCCCGGTGATGAGAAAGCCCAGCACCGCAGCCGCCGGGAATTGCAGCATGAATGTGCTGGCCACAAACGCGTCCGCCTCCGAACACAGAGACATCACAAACGCGAGCAGCATCATGACCAGCGTGGACGACACGCGCCCGCTGCCAATGCCCGCAATCACGTCCCTGGGGACGAGCAGCTGCATGGCTGCCGCGATCAGCGCGCCGAATATCAGAAAAGCGCCCACACTCTTCAGTTCGTCTCCCGTGTGGATAAGCACCGCTTTGACAGCCGAGAAACGCCCGGCCGGCTTGCCATTCTGCCTGTCGGTTCCATGACAATACGCTTCGTGGTTATGACCGCATCCGCATACCGGCGGGCCTTCTTTGAGCACAGTACCGCCCGACAGGCGGCTGCTCACCAACCCGATGATCACTGCGCCCGCAAAGCCGAAGACGGCGCGCCAAAGCGTCATTTGAGGCATTGTCGGGAATGCGTTGTATGTGGACAGCAGCACAATGGGGTTGACAATGGGCACCGCCATCATAAACGCAATGGC
>CAZNVX010000252.1:0-5149 GCA_964576225.1 uncultured Christensenellaceae bacterium | reverse complement strand
CTGATCGCGCACAAAGTAATTGCTCCAGCTTCCCTTGATGCCGTCCACCCTGATTTTTATGTGCGCGGAAGTCTCGTCATAAACATAAGACGCGTAACCGGGGTCGCTCGGGCCGCCGTAATGCACGAATATGCAGTCGTACGGCTGCTGCATTTTTATGAAATAGATTCTGGCAGACCGCACCGGCTCCACCTTCTCGGGCAGCACGTCGTTGAATATGGCCATAAAGCGCGTCACAGAGCTTTCCACCGGCGCTTCATAGACGATGTTAGCGATCCCAAGCCCGTACTGCGGCCGGGCGGCGGGCGAGTTTTCTATCATGACAGCCACCGGCGTGTAGGCCTTGTTCATGTCTTCGGTAAATTCGCTGAATGGTATGCCGGATAGCTTGGAGGCCTCGACAGCCAACGGCGTGGGCTCGGGCGTGGGCTCGGGCGTGGGTACAGCTTGTGTCGGCGTGGGGGCGACGGGGGCGGGCGTTGCCGCCGGTTCTTCGGGCTGTTTGCAGCCATATATCAGCAGGAGCGACGCACAGACAATCAGCAGAGCGACTCTTTTCATAAAACACCTCGGTAGTCATGACTTAAGTCAGATTGTATGGGTTAAGTCGCCCGGTTGTCAAGGTCTATAATGATGTCGGGGTTGCAAATCCAGCGAAAAATATTCCAGAAAAAGGCATTATCTATTGCTTTTTCTGCTGGAAAGCATGCTGGCGTTGTCTGTTAACAATAATTACTTGAAAAAACCAACATCAGGGGTTATAATATTACAGAATCTTTACATTTGTGTCGCCAGTATGATAATCGGACTTGCCAGTATCGGATATCGTTCGGGAAACGCGTTAAAGAGACAGGATGAAAAAAGATAGCTGTATCATCAAGAAAATATTGACCGTAGTATCGCTCGCGGTTGTGGCCACAGTGGCCATCGGGGCTTCCTTCACGCCGGCGGCGCTTGCGGTAGATGAAACCGGGGAGCCGGCCAGCGTGGCCGGTATCGCTCTGGAGATTCGTCACGCCGAGATGCTGCCCGGGGACACGCTGCTGCTGACGGCGTCCGTTCTGCCCGCGGATGGCTCCTTTGAGCTGCTGTGGGTGAGCAGTGACGAGAGTGTGGCGGCGGTGGATGAGGACGGCGTTGTCACGGCATTGTGCGAAGGCGCGGCCGAGATCACCGTTTCCGCGGGCGGGTTTTCGGACACGTGCGATATCATCGTGACGGGCGGATCAGGAGAAGCTCTGCGGCTAAGCAGCGAAGACGTGACGATGGCCAAGGATGATACGATCGCGCTTGATGTGGCTCTTCCCGAAGGCGTCACACCCGCAGCGCTCCATTGGGTCAGCAGCGCGCCGGACATCGCGGCAGTGGACAGCGCGGGCAATGTGACGGCAACCGGGACAGGCATCGCCGAAATATCGGTGTCGGCTGATGGGCTGTCGGCTGCGTGTGTGGTCACGGTGGTGGCGTCACAGATACAAACGCCTCTTTATCAGATCGACAGAGACGAGGGGACGATCAAAGGCGTCGGCCTCAGAACATCCGTGGATGAGCTCAAGGCTGGTTTGGAGAACGACGCGGGCAATATCCAGGTTTTTTGCAGGGCAGGCTACTTATACACAACGGGACATGTGGGTACCGGCATGACCGTGAAGCTCGTCGTCAATAAGGACGTGAAAGACGAGCTTGCAATTGAGATCGTGGGCGATGTGGACGGCGACGGGCTCACAGGTGTCTACGAGTACTCTCTTGCCCGTCTGCATCTGCTGGGTGCGCGTGCTGCCGCTAATAAAACATTGCTCGACCTTAACGCTGACGGTAAAATCAGCATCACGGACTATACGCTGATTCGGCTCGAGATGCTCGGGCTCAACCCGGGCGGGGACAGTCTGTCGGGCCTGCCCGATGTGCAGCCCTCTCTGAACGCGGCTGCTTTGGGATGCAGCGCCGCCCTGACGTGGGGGGCGGTACCCTCCGCCACCGGCTATGAGCTCTACAAGGCCACGTCGTCAGGCCCGTTTGAGCTGATAGCCAGCCTGGACAGCAAGACGCTCAGCCACACGGATCCTTCGCTGTCCATGGAGAATACCTACTTATACAGGCTGCTGGCATACCGGACGCTGGGGCCGGTAAGAATTGAGAGCCTGTATTCAAATGTGGGCACCGTATCGACGCCCAGATACACGGTTTATTATCAGGGCGACCCGCAATGGAAGTTTTCCAGTTCGGTCAGAAAGGCGGCCTGCGTGGTCAGCGCCTACGCCATCACCATCAACAATATGGGCATCTATGCCACGCCGAGAACCGTATACGAATCCAACGGCAACAGAACGCCGATGAATCTGACAAACCTAAGGAACAACTTCGGCGTGAAGCCGGTGAGCGGCCTGGCCGCATCGTCCAAATACCTGTCGGGCTTCGACGGGGTATACACATTCATCAAGAGCCCGTCGACCAACTTGGAGGCAGCGGTGAAGGAAGCGTTGGCGCGCTACCCACAGGGTGTGATACTCTATTTCAAAAAGGGCAGCGATGCTCACGCTATTGTGGCCTGCAAGGTGTCGGGCGGCAAGATCTATTACAGCGACCCGGGGCGCAACCGCACCACGCTGGTGGACTTTGCCAACACCTGGTGCAAGGTGGGGCATAACATGAGCTATACTCATCTGACGTATATGGTCGCGCTGGACAGGGTGTAAGTATTTTGAAATCGCAAAACAAAGGCGTGGAACCGCTAAAGGGTCTGCGCCTTTTTAATATGCGTAAATGGATTATTCGATAAAAGATCCCAAACGGTGGTGCCGGTTTCGGAAAAATGTCAGCTTCCCACCTGCCGGGATAGGTTTATACCATGCCGCTTTCGCCTGCGGTGTTGAATGCGCCCTGGTTGTGCGAGAGGCTGTTCACGGTCTCGCCCATTAGATACCGGTGCGAGCACCGAACGAGAGAAGCAGCGTCAGCGTCACGCCGCTCACCGTTTTCACTGCCGTGGCGGGCTCCGGCGGGAGGACGGGCGCGGGTAACGGGGGCGGTAATACAACGGGCGAAGCGGTGGGCGCGGATGCCCCCATTTCTCATCAAGATTACCACGCGGGAATGACAGGGGAACGGAGCAGGCTGAACCGGCAGCGCCCATGCAGCAGACAACCAGCGCCATCAGCAAAAGCCGTTTCATATCGGCTCACTCCTTTGCTTGCTTAACCTTCGGGCCATTGCGGGATGATGGTATCCAGCCGGTTATCTTCATTATATACCCGGGCGGCGCGCGTGAATTTTACGGACATGCGGATATCTGCGCCAGCAGCTTTTTATAATATAAAGGTTGCCCAGAACCGTTTGGTCTCTGGCAGTCAAATTTTACGAGGATATTTTTGCAAAGACCTCTTGCTTTTTTCCATGCGTTGTATTATATTGTGTTTGTAAGTCAAAGAAGGTCAAAGTCATATCCGGCTGCGGGGTGCAGCTTTTATGAAAGGAGGGATATGGCAACATGCAATACAAGGATTATTATGCGATACTCGGCGTGGAGAAGACGGCGTCCAAGGACGAGATCAAAAAGGCGTACCGCAAGCTGGCCAAGCAGCACCATCCGGATGCCAACAAGGGCAACAAGGGCTCGGAGGATAAGTTCAAAGAGGTGAGCGAGGCCTACGAGGTGCTTGGGGACGACGACAAACGCAAAAAATACGACATGTTCGGCAGCCAGGCGAATTACGCGAACGGGGCCGACTTTGACCCGTCGCAATACGGCTTCGGCGGCAATGTGCGTTACGAATACGCCGGTAGCGGCGATCACAGCGATTTCTTCAACATGTTTTTCTCGGACGCGTTCGATCTCTCGTCGCTGTTCGGCGGGGCGGCACGCGGCGGCGGCCGCCAGACGCGCGTGTATCAGGGCGACGGCCTTGATGAGCTGTTTGGCCGCGCGAACGGACAGACACGACCGATGGACGGCCAGCATGTTGAAGCCCAGATCGAGATCACGCCGGAGGAAGGCGCGGCCGGTACCGAAAAGCGCATTTCGCTGCAGACGGAGACAGGCACGCGCACCATCAATTTCAAGGTACCCAAGGGCGTGCGCGACGGCGAGACCATCCGCCTGAAAGGCCAGGGACACGCCGGTTACAACGGCGGGCACGCGGGCGATCTGCGGATGACGGTGAAGCTGATGTCCGGCGAACGGTTTACGTTTGAGGAAGGGCAGCTGGTCACGACGCTGGACGTGGCGCCCTGGGACGCGGCGCTGGGCGCTAAGCAGACGGTGGACACGCTGGACGGGCGTATATCGGTGAAGATACCGGCGGGCGTGCAGACAGGCAGCAAAATCCGCATCGCGGGCAAGGGGTATCCCAATCGCGACGGCTCCCGCGGCGACCTGTACATCAAGGTGCGTCTCGTGAACCCCGCGCACCTGACGCCCGAGCAGAAGGCGCTGTATGAGAAGCTGAAGGAGACGGTGAAGTGAGGGGCCAGGTTGTCTAAGGTCACGGGGGCTTTGCCCTCGTGCTCCCACTACTTTTCTTGAAGAAAAGTAGCAAAAGACATGAAAATGCTGACGCATTTTCTTTACTCAAATAAATGAGAAATCACTGAAAAAGCCGGCAGGCTTTTTCCATGGGATTCACAAGGGACGTGTCCCTTGAGCGGTGGCTTGGAGGCAGAGACTCCAAGGTCTTAAACATGAGCAAGCAAGGAGGATTTATATATGGATATGGACAGACTGACGGAAAAAGCCATGGCTGCTGTGACGGCGGCGCAGGAGGCTGGCCTTCGCCTGGGGCACCAGCAGATCGACGGCGAGCATCTTCATTACGCGCTGGCCACGCAGCAGGACGGCCTGATTCCCAAACTGATCGGCTACATGGGGCTGGACACCGCGCAGTATATAGCAAGATTGGAAGCGGTGCTCGGCAAGCTGCCCAAGGTTCAGGGTGCGTCGGCGTCGGTGTACGCGTCACGGCGGTTTTCTGAGCTGATCGTGAAGGCGCAGGACGAGGCCAAACGCTTCAAGGACGAATACACCGGTGTGGAGCATCTCTACATCGCGCTGCTGGGAGAGCGCGGCACACCGTCTGCGGACATCTTCAAGCAGCATGGCATCACGCGGGACAGCTTCATGGCGGCGCTCGGCAAGGTGCGCGGCAACCAGCGC
>CAZNVX010000251.1:0-5151 GCA_964576225.1 uncultured Christensenellaceae bacterium | reverse complement strand
TGGAAGCGGCGCCCGAAGGCTCCGTTTCAATGTCGTCGAAAATGTTTTCCGGCGGCTGCCCGTATTCAGCCTCCAATACGGAGAGCACCGTGTTGAAATCCATAGGCTTAACGTCGGTGCGTAAGCGGGACAGCTCCTGACAGTATTCCTCGGGTATCATATCAGGGCGCATCGATAAAAGCTGCCCAAACTTAACGAAAGTAGGCCCCAGATCATCAAGAACGCGTCGAAGCTTTTCGGGCGTGATGCCCCGAAGCAAATCGTGCCTTGTCAGCACTTTGAGTATGTCTTTGAATCGTCCCTTCGGTTCTTTGTTTTTGTCCATCGTCACATCCGACATATACCGGCGTCAGGCATTAAAATGCTTTGTGTTAACAGCAATTCGTGACCTGCCGTGCATAATATATTTGCTCTTCACGGAACATTATACCATATTAAGCGTGGATAATCCTTCGGAGTCAGATTAATTATACGATTCGTGTGAGGAATTCATTCGGAAGGTTGTATTTTGAGCGTATATTCTGTATAATGATGCAGGTGGAGAACACATGAGAAAAAAACAGATTATAGAAGCAGCTTTTAAGCTATTCGCGCGGCATGGTTACAACTCCGCAACGATGCGGCAAATCGGTTCAGCAGTGGGCCTTGATAAATCATCTCTTTACGTCCATTTCAAGAATAAAAATGAAATATTCCAGGAGAATTTGAAATCAGAAATTGAGCAATTTCAGGTTAATGTGCTGGACAGACTTTCCGCGGGGGATATAAAAACACTGGCCCGCGCTTTTTTTATAGAGACAGTCTCGTATTTTGCAAACAAGGACAAATTGCTGTTTTGGAAGCATATTCTGCTGTTGTCTGCCAGCGGCTCTGACCCTGTGGTGAGCAGGCAAGCCAGCGCCGCATTGGAGAGTCTGTACAAGCAGATTATGGTAAAGCTTGAAGCTCAAGGGATCAGGACCGGTCAAGAAAGCTTTTCAAAAATGGAACTTTACCTGTACATACTCACGCAGGGTTTTCTGGATTGGCTGTTGATTCAGACAGTCATTGATTCACACACCATGAAAAAGGCCGGGGAGGTATTCGACAGCATGGTTGAAAACTGCCGACTTTTTGATTGATGAAAACCCCATTCATAAAAAACCAGGGTTCCGGCTTGCCTGAAAGAGCAACGGTATCGTTGTCATGTTAACGGAGTGTGATCCCCGGGAAGCTCTTAGGAATGAGATTAGACTCACACCGCGCATCCCGGGGAACAGGGGAAAGACCGATACTAGGCGCATTAAACAAAGAGTTTTGTCTTTTCAAGCCCAGAGGGCTGTGGCGCTGATATACAGGGGATGAGCGTTACGATCCAATGTACGGCCCGCCCTTATGGCAGGCCGCTTCCGGCTATGCCGGCAATGCAATAGGAGTCTGTTACCAGCCCCAGCCGCCGCGCCAGCCACCGCGCCAGCCGCCACACCATCCGCGGCTCCAGCATCCGCGTGAGGGCCCTCGGCCCCAGCCGCATCCACAACACATAAGCTTCACCCCCCTTGTCTATATGTATATTCTGTGATATGACATACGGTTCCAGTCTTTTATAACGGGCAAGCAGAACAAGCGAAGCACAAAGATGACGGCAGGGGTGAGAGGAATGAAGGAATAAAGCGAACTTCAGAATTATGTGATAGTCGATTACGCCTTATCGGATTTGTGCAAATTATTATTTCTTATTGATACGCGTATGCTATAATATCGTATAAGGATTTATTAATTGGAGGACAAAAAGATGTATTGTTCCCGATGCGGTTTCCAAAACGAACCGGGTGCTGCTTTTTGCAGCAAATGCGGCGCGCCGGCAGAACCGACCAATTCGGCCGGGCAGACGCCTCCGGTCACCTTCATTCCGCCTCAGGAGCCTGTGCCGCCCCAGGGCTATACGCCGTCTCAGGGCTATACGCCGCCCCAGGGCTATACGCCGCCCCAGGGCTATACGCCGCCCCAGGGCTATACGCCGCCCCAGGGTTACGCGCCGCCCCAGGGTTATGCGTCTCAGTCAAAAAAGAAAAAGCGCACCGGGCTGATCATTGGGCTGGTTTTGGCCGCTGTTTTGCTGATTGGCGCCGCTGTGGGAGCGTATTTTCTGTTTTTTAAAAACGCGGGGATAAACGGTATCTGGGTCTGTGAGGATCGTGGCTGGGTACTAGAAATCAAGGATGACACAATAAAAGAATACAGCCCCGCGGGCACTGACACGTCAAATTTGGTCTTCACAGGCGGAAAGGGCGAAGCGAAGCTGCAGGTCGGTGGCGTAAGCTTTACTGTAAAAGACGATCGGCTGAGCCTGACCGATAAAGAAACCGGGGAGCGGTATCTCTTTAAGCGCGCGGCAGCGAACGTGGATATTGAGGATGTGGTGATCAGAGGGTTTGAGGGGCTGTGGAGCAGCGAAGAGCTTGGCGAAGTGCTCGAGCTCCGCCAAAACGGCAAATTGAACGTCTATTCCGGAACGGGGGATTATACAGGCCAATTCAAATATGATATCAACAAAGGAAAAGGGTCGATTGAACTGGCGGATGACACATTTGTATTCACTGCCGGCTGGGACACTCTTGACATTGACGATGTCGGCTCGTATACCCGTGCGGATAAAAAACTGGATATCGCTGCTTTTGTTAACCAATACGCCAACCCGCTGGTGGCCACCTGGTATGAGACGACGGGCGTTTATGGCGCGATAACCTTTTACCCCGAAGGCACTTTTGAGCTTGTGATGTACGGACAGACGTTAAACGGCACTTATTCGTTCAGTTTGGCGGAGGGGACCGGCACTGTGACGATAACGCAAACGGGTGATACGGCTGATATCGCATACGCTGACGGGAGGCTGATTATTGATGGCATGACATTTACCCAAGCTTTCGTGCAGCAACCCGGTGCAGAGGATATATATGCGGCCGTGGTGGGTGTATGGTATGACGTGGAGGAAGTGAACGAGACGGTGACGTTCTCTAATGACGGCCGGATGGAGGTCTTCTCGCAGGGACAGTATTACACCGGGACCTATACCTTCGATCCGTTTGAGCAGACGGGTACCATCTCAATAGAGTATTTGGGTGAGAAAACAACCTTGGACTTCCAGTTGTCGGCGAATATGCTCGTCATAGATTCATATTATTATACGCGCGACGTGGTGATGCCCACCGGATCCATACTCGGCACATGGTATGACACCGCCGGGATACAGGGAACGCTGTATTTTGATAAGGACGGCCTTGCGATCATGGATTCCTTTGGCACGATGTTCTATGGCACGTACACGTTTGATCAAAGCACCGGCATCGGTTCAATGACGCTGGATTTTGTGGACGGTCCGTTTACCTGGAGTCTATACTTGCGGGACGGCAAGCTGAACACCGACGACGCGACATACACGCAGGCCTACGTGGAACAAACGACGGAAACCAACGCAGGCTGACCGCGACTGCCCGCAGCGAGCGGACGCCCGGGGACGGACTTTTCAGCGGGCTCAGCGCGTTGCAAGATGCCATAGGACGGCCTTAGCAGAAGCATCAGGTGAGCCGAAAAGACACGCGGGATTCCCAATACGCTGTTAAGGCTCCTGCGGATGGCGGCGAAACATTTAACGATAGACCGCGGAACGGGTAACCCCTGTTCACGGTCTTTTATGATTGTCCCGTGAATTCGCGCGGGGGCTGAACACGGTTTGACTTGACAAGGTAAGGTATGGAATCATAATATGTATGCATGTTTGACCGGGCAGAGGAGCCCAGTTTCATTTTATAACAGGAGGCGCGCATGGACGAAAATCTGCTTCTGATAGCCAGCCGAATTAAAGAGCTAAGGGAGATCCTTGGGCTTGGTACCGAGGAGATGGCGCAGAAAACGGGTACTCGACACGATATATATCTTCAATATGAATCAGGCGGTCAGGATATTCCTATCAGTGTGCTGTATGCCATAGCAGCGCAGCTGAATGTGGATCTGACGGTGTTGCTGACGGGGGAAACCCCGCGTATGAACACGCATTGCATTGTGCGCAAAGGGCATGGTGTGGATATCGAACGATACCCCGGGTACCGCTTCTCCAGCATTGCTTACAACTTTATCGGTCGGGAGATGGAGCCGCTGCTGGTCACCATCGAGCCAAAAGACGAGCCGCCTGCGCTGGTGATGCACGGCGGGCAGGAGTTCAATTACGTGCTGGAGGGCAGGCTTCGCATCACGCTGGGTACACACAACTATGAGCTGTCTGTGGGAGACGCGATATACTTTGACCCGCGCCTGCCGCACGCTCAGAGTGCAGTGGGCGGACCGGCAAGGTTTTTAACCGTGATCAATGAAAAATAGGAGGCGGCATGAGTGAAATATTGAGGCGGTTTTGCCCGCGTACCGAGTTTGAGTCATATGAAGACCTGAAACAGAATTACCGATGCATTGCGCCGGAAAGGTTCAACTTCGCGCACGACGTGGTGGATGAATGGGCGCGGCTGGAGCCGGACAAAACGGCGCTGGTGTGGACCAACGACGCGGGTGATATAAAGCGCTTCTCTTTTGCCGACATCAAGCGGCTCTCCGATAAGGCCGCCAACCTGATTGCGTCGCATGGTATCAGGAAGGGCGATGTGGTGATGCTGGTATTAAAGCAGAGGCCTGAGGCCTGGATATGCATCACGGCGCTGATGAAGCTTGGGGCCGTTTGTATTCCGGCAAGCTACCAGCTGACGCCCAAGGATATTGCATACCGCTGTAACATTGCAGATGTGCGAATGCTGATTACCGTGGACGACGATACCGTGATTGAGCATATTAAGGAGGCGATGCCCGAGTGCCCCACGGTGGACACGCTGTTGTCGGTGGGGGATCATACGCCGGAGGGGTTTGGCGACTTTAAGACGGAGATGGAAAAGGCGAGCGATGTATTTGAGCGGGAGCAGGATATTCAAAACAACGACATGATGCTGGTCTATTTTTCTTCGGGTACCACCGGCATGCCCAAGATGGTGTGGCACGACTACGAGTTTCCGCTGGGGCATATTGTGACGGCGAAATACTGGCACTGCGTGCAGGAGAATACAATACATTTAACGCAGACGGACTCCGGCTGGGCCAAGTTTGCGTGGGGCAAGATTTACGGCCAGTGGA
>CAZNVX010000250.1:0-5180 GCA_964576225.1 uncultured Christensenellaceae bacterium | reverse complement strand
CTTGTTGATCTTTGCCCTGTCCTGCGTGATCTGTGCCGCGTAGATCTGACGGATCTCGTAATGCTGCGCCAATTCTTCCAGACCGCCGACATGGTCGTTGTGAATATGCGTTAAAAAGACGGCGTCCAGCTTGTCCACCCCGGAAAGCGCCAGCGCGCGCAGCAACGGCAATGCAGCCGATCTCGCACCTGTGTCAATTAAAAAATTCTGTCCGTCCAGCTGAATCAGTATCGCATCCCCATAGCCCACATTGATCACCATCACCGACACGGCAGGCGCCGGCGCGCCGGGCTGCTTTTCCGATGCGGGTGGCGATGCGGGCGACGGCGACAGAATCGTCTCCTCCCCCTGCGCCATATCCGTCTGCGCCGGCTGCGCCGTCTGAGCGGGCGCGGCCGTCTCCGCGGCGTTGCTGTTCGAAGCGCCGCATCCGGCCAGCACAACGCAGAGCATGATAATCAGAGCGCCATACGCGATGCGTAATCTGTTGCTGTGCATCCAACTTCCTTTCAAAAAGTATGCTAAACCACTAAGATTATACCTTAATAAAGCCTTTTTGGCACTTTAAACGCCATATTATTCACAAACTCTTCACCTTTATTGATCGGTGTGCCGTTCAGAATCCAAACTCTACACGACTTTCGACTCAGCGCATATACCACCAGCATCGAAAGAGGCGTGCACATAATTGATCATGCCAAAGCCCGACGAAGTGGATTCCCACGTTTTGTATTATAGCCGCGCACCGGCCAGCCTGCCAAGAGGTTTTTCAGCCTCGAGTTTGCAAAACGTCCACCTTTAAAATATCTTCGTCTGCATATGCTTTTTAGCCATGCTATGGTAAAATTATCAGAACATTGACAAGGAGACTGCCTATGATGACGAATAAAGCGCGCGTCGCGGTGATGGCGTGTGCTTCCTACGACTTGGAGCTGCTGACGCAAAGAATATATGACGGTGTCGCTCTGCTGGGCGGCTTTGAGACATGGGTACGCCCGGGCATGAACGTGCTCCTCAAGGTCAATCTGATCGGGCCCATGCCGCCCGAGGCGGCGGCCACCACACATCCCGCGCTGGTCCGTGCGGTGATCCGGCTGCTCAAGCCATTGGGCTGTACCATGTGGGTGGGCGACAGTTCGGGCGGCGCAATCGGCGGCAAAGCGCAAACCGGACGAAGCTTTGCCGTCTCCGGGCTCGAACAGGCCGTTTTGGAAGAAGGCGCGGTGATCAAGAACTTTGACCGCGAAGGCATCGTCACCGTAACGACCACCTTCGGGGAAACGATGCACTTGGCCAAACCGGTTTTCGACGCCGACTTTATCATCAACATGCCCAAACTCAAAACACATTTGGCTGCGCTATACACAGGCGCGTTGAAAAACCTGTACGGCTGCATCCCCGGTCTTAAAAAAGCGGCGTATCACAAGCAGGCGCAATCGGCGCGGGAATTCGGAGAGATCATCTGCGAGATCAACCGGCATATCAGGCCCGGGCTGCACATACTGGACGGTGTGATGGCGATGGACAGGCAGGGTCCGACATCCGGCACCGTGTACCCGGCCGGCAAGCTGCTTTTATCCACAGACGCGCTGGCGCTGGACAGCGTCGCTGTGCGTATGATCGGACGTGATATCCGCAAACTGCCCATGTATGCGGCCTGCGTAAGCGAGAAGCCCGCATCCGCAGAGCCGTCGCGGGTGTATGTGTGCGGAGACTTCAGCGTGCCGCCTGCGCTGCCAGGCTTCAAGCTGCCGCGGGTGTTGGTGCGCGAAGAGGGCAAGAACAGCGCCCTGATGGCAAAACTGTTCGATATGCTGCATACCCGACCGATGGTGGACACCAAGGCATGCCGACGCTGCAATGTGTGTGTTGAAAGCTGCCCGGTGCAGGCCATAGACGCCCGCACAAAGCGGATTGATTACCGCCAATGCATCGAATGCATGTGCTGCCACGAGATGTGCGCCTTCCGCGCGGTCAGGCTGGTGCGCACAAATCCGCTGCTGCGTCTGCTCACGCCCCCCAAGTAAACAGCCCCCTGTTCTCTATTCCCTTTTCTCTTTTTTCTTTTGGATGTATTGTTTATTTAATTATGCTTTCTTTGTTTTACCTTTCGAAATCTGCTTTATTATATATAGAGAAGAAAGGAAGTGAGTGAATGGCAGGTATTAAAGCCGTTGTTGTAGACGACTCGTCTTTTTCAGTTGCGTTCATAAAAGGCATACTCGAAGAAAACGGTTTTGAGGTGGTTGGTGAAGCGGGGTCTTTGGAAGAAGTTAAAAAAGTTGTGGCAGAGAAAAAGCCCACCCTGGTTACAATGGATATGACCTTGCCCGGCACGGACGGTCTTGAGTGCACCCGGGCCATCCATGAAATTGATGAAAACATCAGAGTCATTGTCATCAGCTCAATGATGGACGCTGAAATCGTTCAAGCAGCCCGGGAAAACAAGGTTTGTGCCTATTTGCAAAAGCCGGTTGATGCTGACGCGCTGATAACGGCCATCAACAGGATCATGGCCAACGAGGAGCTGTTTCACTTTCTGGAAAGAGAATACTTCGCGGTATTCAAAGAAGCCCTGTTGGACGGTATGAACAGAATGACCAAAACCCTGCTGACTTACAAGGATGAGTACGTATGCGAAAACGATTACAAGTCAAAAGGAATGACGGTAATCATCGGAATTATCGGCGAGTTCTGCGGAAGGATGCTGATTGATTTGTCCAAGGAGACAGCGGGCGCACTGGCGTCAGCCATTTACAAAAAGCCCACCGATAATTTTGACGCGATAGTTGCGGTGCTCGGCGAATTTGCCAACATCATTTCCGGCAGCGCATGTTCCATACTGAACAGGAAAAACAAAGCATTGGGGCTTCGCGTGGCGCCCCCGTCCATACTGTACGGAGACCGGATTCTCGTTTCAGCGCCTGATTTTCAAACAATGTCGGCACTCGCGGAAACAGAATGCGGCCCGATCTTGCTCAACACCGGTTTTAAAAGGGGGGGCGGCAAATGGATATAGAACTCGTCAACCCATTTATCGAATCATTTGAATCCGTGATGCCTCAGCTGGGCTTCAGCCACGTGCACAGAGGCGGGCTGAAGCTCAATCAGCAGCTGTTGTCCTTCTCCGGTGTGATGGTCATTATTGGCATTGTCGGGGCCCTGAAAGGCAACGCTGTCTATTGCATCGATAATCAAAACGCCAGGAAAATCGCCTCCGTCATGATGATGGGTGCGCCGGTTGACGAGCTGGACGACATGGCCAAGAGCGCGCTGTCAGAGCTGACAAATATGCTGACGGCCACTGCCGCCACCAGTTTCTCCGAAAATGGTATTTCCATCGATATTTCCACGCCGACGCTGCTATCGGGCGAAAATGTTAACGTCAAAATGGGCTCAAAGCAGGTGCTTTGCATCCAGCTGATTGCAGACGAAATACCGATCGATGTGAATATCGCATTCGAGGAGTGACGGCTTTAACAACCGGGTACGCGACAGGCTGTGCGGCATTCGGAAAGCAGACATTCGCCCACGGGTTGAAATCTGATCTGAAGCTGTCAGCCTGTGATCGCGTTTACCATAAGCCCGCGTGCGTTTTTCGGGTGACTTAACCGATAACGTAATATCATATATTAAGTAAGGATCGCCAGACGCTTTTTGAGTTGAAGACAAATGCGCAAATTATAACAACGCACCGATACTTGTTAAGCCCATGCGTCATGCGTGCACAAATGACCGGCAATATCTCTATATAATTTGCGCCGCCAGCTTATCCACGCTCATCGCGCCATAGTCAAACGTATGAACCTGGTCATCCGTCAGCGTGAGTATCACTTGCTTTTTCAGCAGTAATTTTTTTCATCCACTTTTTTTATCATATCCTTCGGTATGCACAGATAACGGCGCGGACCCCGTTTTAACAAACAGCGCCTCCTGAACAATACCGGAGAACGACATGTCAAATTTGCCGTCAAAATACAGATTCTTATCCGTCACGTCCAGCTAACCAAGATATCGCCCGCCACAGGGTGCAATATAATTAATCGTCCAGCTCCCCTTCAGCTTTTCACCTTCCTGCAACTGGTAAGACATTTCTGCCTCCTTATATGTGATGCTTTCAGCAGGCGCTGTGTCTTGCCTGAAAATCGTCCTCCGTCAATGTCTGTATAAGCTGGCTGCCGGCAAAGTTATATCTATAATGGTTGCGTACATGATAAATATGATGCAGATTTGTTGCTGAGTCTCTGGTTACGACCAATATTCATTGGCTTTCGATTATATTATACCTTTATTTTTGATCTTTTCGGGCAGGTTTTTTTGCATAGATTCCGGGTCACCTGGCGGAATGGGCCGGGAGCGATCATGTCCCTTGGTGGTATTGCCCTATTCACTCAGTTAACTCAATCGATATCAACCGTATCTTGATAGTAATCTATTAAGCCAAATATGTCTGTCCGGTCAACAAAAACCCGCAAATCTTCACCCTTTTCATCTATCGTCCACGCTTTCACTATCACTCCACCGCGCTCGTATGAAATGAAAAATAGTCCCCTTTCTTTAAAAGGGTAATAGTATACAACAGTTTTTAACTCCATATCCTCAGGGTTCACTGCCCCGTGTGGCGCACCCAATAACTCTTGCACTTCCACAGCGGTTACCGGTTCATCTATGAACTCCAAGTCAGACTCCCTGATATCCTTTCGTATTGGCCGCATGCTTTTGCTCAGGTCGGCCTTGCCCGTACCCAAGGGAAGGTCTTCCAGCTTTGGTTTTTCTCCTTCCGTTTCGTAATCTACGCCATAAAAATATCCATTGGTAGTAAAAAAGAATTTAATGACCCCCTGCCCCCACTTTTCATCTTCAGAATAATAGACATATTCATAACCCTGCATTGCCCAATTGCGGGCGTAGGGCCATCCCATGGCGTTTACCATGTCATCTTCCGTGATATCTGGATTTAACTCGGAATCCTTAAGCACAAAGTTAATATCATCAAACACGATATCGGTTCTTATGATATTCCCCATATCCTTTGAACAGCCACTAAACATTCCGGCTGCAGCGACAACAGCGGCCACAACGAGCAAGACCAGCTTCTTCATTCATGGCACCCTTTCTAACATTTTTCCTAAAAAGTCTCTCCTTTACCGAGCGGTGACGTTCGACCCGGTAAAGGTTGT
>CAZNVX010000249.1:0-5226 GCA_964576225.1 uncultured Christensenellaceae bacterium | reverse complement strand
TATTGTCTGAATTCAACTTTTGCGAAAAACTCTTGGCACTACCTGGTTCTCTCAGAGCGCGCCAGTGGATCTTAAGCTCCGCACGGGTGGCTCAGTTTGGGCGCGTTATGCATTAACTTCCTCCGGAAAAGCGACAGGTCAATAGGCAGTCATCATATACCTTTTTTAATTTTTATGGGGAGCCTAGGGAAAGCTGCTTGACCCATGTCATGCAACTCTTAGTTAGTGCTTGTCCATTTTGGTTTTGGCGAAGCAAGGCTCATGGCATGTTTACGAAGCTCTGAATTGCTTTTGTTAATTGATAAGAGGGTGAGAAAATGAGTGATTATACAAACGTTATTCCCTGTCCTTATTGCGGCTCATTTGATTCGCGGGAAGTGTTCAGGGTTGATCGTATGCCGACAATTCTTTATGCATGCAAAAAAGAGAATGCATCTTTGTCCGAAATTCGACCTCTTGCTATACGGCTTTGTTTTCGGTGTGCATTATGTTTCAATGCAACACCTCTTTCGGCAGGCACTCTGGAGATGATCTATAAAATATACCGCCATATTCGACCTCGAGATGGTATTGGAGTCAGTAAGTACAATAGTTTTATCGAAATGCTGAAATCGCATACTTCAAAAAACGAGTACTTGGTTGAAATTGGTTCTTCTGATGGATTTTTAATTGACACTTTGTCTGATTTAGGATATGCACAAATAGAAGGCATAGAACCATCTCAAGAATGGAAGGGTATGTGCAATGAAGATAAAATAAGAAATTGTTTTTTTTCATCGGAAACACATTTTAATCGCGCTGTCGATGTTTTTTATTTAATGCATGTCATGGAACATCTTCCCTCACTTAAAAACTCGGTAGCTTTAATGAGACAATATCTTGCTGATAACGGTAGGATAATTTTCGAGGTACCATATTTTACTGGATTCCATCACCAACACCTCCTTTTCTTTTCCTCTCCTTTTCTTCAACGCCTTGCACAAGACTTGGATTTTGACATAGTAGAAGAGGAAAGAGAATCAAACGTCATGCGGGCGTGTTTGCGCAAACGGAGAAGTAGTTTTGCTGATGGCGTAGAATCAACTGTCGATTCCGGTAAAATTATGGATGACGTAGTTCTGAATATCTTAATGCAGTTTGACGACGTTGTGCGTCAAAACGGCACAACTATCTTAGATTTAAAGGCTCTATTGGAGACCAGAAAAACAGTATTTTGGTGGGGTACCGGAATAACTTCGATCATGGCATTGAGCTTGCTTGGCCAAGAGCTTTGCGAGGGAAAAAATATAGTTTTCATTGATAGTGATTCGAGTAGGCGCGGATTATTTTTACCTCTTCCGTATTGTTTGGATATTCCAATAAAAACTCCGGATGAATGTCTTGCCGAAATTTCGAAAGAGAGCGTTCTTATTATAGCTTCCTCTTTTGCCCAAGAAATTCTGGCCACACTGGAAGACAAAAATATTACTCTACCCGATAGTCTTTATTCCTTTACTTGGAGATGAAATTAAGTATACAATATATATCAACAACCAGAGGTGTTTTTTATGCTCACCAAGGAAAGTCTAGAGATAGAAGAACTTAAGCTGAGTTGGGCTATGCGATGAGGATTCTCTTTTCCGGAGGGGGGGGCGCGGGCAACGAAGCGTTGTGGCGTTTGCTTCGCGAACGGCATGAGCTTTTTTTCGGAGATGCCGATATTGATCCGATTCACCCTCTTATACCACAGAGCAGGCGGATTTCGTTGCCGTGGGCTTCCGCAGAAGATTTTGTTGTGAAAACGCGCTCATTGTGTGTCGAATACAGAATAGATTTGCTGACTCCTGGAGTGGATGAGGAACTTCCGCTCATTGCTGCTTCAGAAAAAGAATTTTTACCGACAAAGCTTTTCCTCCCCGAAAAAGAGTACGTTGAACATATGCTGGACAAACTTGAAATGGCGGTTGTTCTGCAAAAAAGGGGCATTCCTGTTCCAATTACCATAAAAGCATCGGAATTCAAGGGGGATTTTCTCTTCCCCTGTATAATCAAACCTCGACGAGGACGTGGATCTCGCGGAGTGGCGATACTGCATGATGCGGGGGAAACGCAATGCTCTATTCAAATGCTCGGAGCAAAAGCAGATGAATATGTTTTGCAGGAAAGGATGGAGGGGAGTGAATACACGGTTCAAATGATCGCGGATGAATCGGGGCAACTACGAGCTATTGTCCCTGTGAGAGTGTTTTCAAAAAGGGGGATTACTATTTCGGCAGCTGTCGATCCCGACGACGCTGTCTTGAATATGTGCTGTTTATTGCATGAAGCCATCCCGACGAAGGGGTGTTATAACATACAACTCATTTTATCGGACGGTGGTCGTGCACGTCCTTTTGAAATCAACCCTAGGATATCTACGACCTTTTGCCTGGCAGTGTTCTCCGGTATTGATCCGTTTCATCTTTTTTTTCAACCCAACGTAGAAAAGAAGTTGATCATAGGCCGCCAAGGAATTTCATTGCGCCGATACTGGAATAATGTTATTACCGGATAGTCTGCGTGGTTTCTTATGCGATTTTCTGTATGCGAGGAGGAGGCAATGTTTTTATTCGAACAGAAGTCTATTGCGATCGGTAATGTGTACGTGGGCGACGGTCATCGTTGTTTTGTTATCGCCGAAATCGGTTCTAACCATAATCAGGATTTGAATACCGCTTTTCGCTGCATCGATGCCGCCGCTGCCGCCGGCGCCAATGCGGTGAAGTTTCAGACGTTTCGTGCGGCTGACCACTATTCACGCCGAACGCCTTCTTTTAGCTATTTAGGGGGTGTCGATACCTATGATTTGATTCACTCACTGGAGCTTGACCGCTCTTGGCATGCGTCTTTGAAGCAGCACGCAGAGGATAGAGGTATTGTCTTCTTTTCTTCCCCGTGCGATTCCGATGCGATAGATAACTTGGCTGCTCTCAATGTCGCCGCATATAAGGTCGCCTCCTTTGATCTTTCGGATACTGACTTGATATTTCAGATGGCGTCGAAAGGAAAGCCTATAATCATGTCAACAGGAATGGCGAACTGGATGGATATTCAGTATGCGGTTGACGCTTCTAGGAAGGCTGGAAACGATTCTCTTGTTCTTTTACAATGCACTTCGCTGTACCCGGCTCCCGCCACTCTCTCCAATCTGAGGTCAATGACGACCATGAGAGCTGCTTTCGGTACGCTTGCCGGTTACTCCGATCACACGATGGGAGACCACATTCCTCTTGCCGCGGTTGCAATGGGTGCCTGTGTGCTTGAAAAGCACTTTACTCTGGATCGGACGATGTCCGGTCCGGACCACCCCTTCGCTACAGAGCCCTCCGAATTTGAAATTATGGTGAAAAAAATTCGAGAGGTTGAAAGCGCGTTCGGAGACGGGAAAAAGAACGGACCGAGAGAAGAAGAGCGCGAAATGGCGGAGAAGGGGCGGAGAAGCTTGCATGCGAGACTTGCGATCAAACAGGGGCAATCCATCACTGGAGATATGCTTGTGAACAAGCGTCCAGGACTTGGTATAACTCCGGTGTTAAGAGACGTTGTTATCGGGAGAATCGCCGCTAGAGATATCGAACCCGATGAGTGGATTCTCTGGGATATGCTTCGATGAGAATTCTCGTCACAGGAGCACAAGGTTATTTGGGGAGTTGTATTGTTGAAATACTCTGTAAATATCAAGGGGTGCAGGTGGTTGCCACAGGCCGGACTTTTGCGGAGCGAGTGTTGCAGTGCGATCTCGAGAACAGGAGCGATGTGGAGTCTCTTCTCCGGAGGACAATACCCGACTGTATTCTGCATTGTGCGGCGTATGTGCCCAAACAAGATGAAGAGTATCAAAAAAAGAACGCTTCTTTGGCGAATGTGGAGATGCTGCGCCACCTTCTGGAGTTTTCAACATGCCCCTTCTTTTTTATTTCGTCGATGACCGTGTACGGCGAGCCAAGCGAAAGACCGGTTAAGGAGAATGACTCCAAATGTCCTTCTTCGGCCTATGCCGAATCGAAGTTGGCTTGCGAAGAGCTGTTGGAGCAATCTGGAAGGAGCGGTTTCGCGCTTCGCCTTCCCGGGTTGTTCGGTCTGCCACGGAGAAGCGGTGTTGTTTATAACGTTCTGTCCGCTTTGAAAAAAAGGAAGGTTGTGCGTTTGCCGGATCATCCTGTGGTTTGGGCATCGATGGATGTATGCGATGCTTCTCTTTCGGTAGCGCAGCTTACACTAGGCAGAGAGCCTCGGTCGTTTCAGGCATTGAATATAGGGTATAGGGGAAGACAGTCCATTAATCTGCTGCTTCAGTATGCTTCCGAAATATCGGGAAACGAGCCGTTGCAGTATACTGTACGCCACCCTTTTTTTGAATTCGACCTTAAAAACGCTGAACAATATGGTGTGGTTCCTTCCATTTCGTTTTACGATGCGCTGAAAAGGTTGTATGGTTTGCTATGAATCCTCGAATATGGCACAGTGTAGTCGATCTAGTCGTTTCGGTCGGTAAAAAGGTTCTGTCGTGGCGGGAGGATGGTTGCGCGAGGACGATTCACTCGGCTCGCGAGATGAAGACCGAAGCGGATCGAAGAGCGCACGATCTTTTGGTGTGCGGACTCACTTCTCTTTTTCCGGATGTGCCTGTAATATCTGAAGAAGACTCGTTCCACGAGGATCGTCGGCCCGATGAGTATTGGATTATCGATCCGATCGACGGGACCGCCAGTTGGTACGAAGGGTATTCCGGCTTTGTCTGTCAGGCGGCTTTCATTCAAGGCGAATCGCCGGTATTCGGTGTTCTCCATGCGCCCGCACTGAAGAAAACGTGGCATGCGTGCTTGGGGTATGGAGCGTGGCTGAACGGAAGGCAACTCCCTGCTCTTTCTAAAAACAGCGAGAGATTGATTTTGGTCGATAATTACCCCGAACCTCGCAGGGCTTCTCGGGCGGTGGCCCATGTATTGCGTGTTGATGAATATATAGAATCCGGAAGCCTTGGCCTTAAATGCGCTCTTGTCGCCGACGGTACAGCCGATCTTTTTGTTAAGGATGTTGTGGTGCGCGATTGGGATATCGCCCCTGCATGGGTGCTTCTTCACGAAGTCGGCGGGTACGTATGCCTTCCTAATGGAGACGCGTACGAGTTCTCCGGTTCTTTTGAAAAGGCGGGGGGTGTTGTGGCGGCGAGGGACTCGGCGCTCGCTGGCCGCGTCGTCTCTCTTC
>CAZNVX010000248.1:0-5234 GCA_964576225.1 uncultured Christensenellaceae bacterium | reverse complement strand
GCTGAAGCCCAGCGACACCACGTTGGTCACCGCAGCCTGCACGCCGTGGTTTTTGATGAACTTGCCGGCAAGGAAGCCGATGCACACACTCACGATGGTAAACACAAGGGCATTGAGGCTGAGCAGCACGGCCTTCGTGTCAAACACGGTCTGGCCGTTGGCAATGAATATAAATGCGCAAATCATCGCCCAAACAGCAAGCGCCAGCACCGCGTTGGCCAGCACAAGCGCCATGTTCATGCGGACGGGGCGCAGCGGCGCACACAGCATGCGGCGGCTGATGTTCGCTTCATTGAAAGACATCATCACCATCGACACGCCCATCATCATCATGGCCAGCACGCTGTAAGCGAAAAACCGGAAGTAGAATGGCAGCAGCTCCGGCTGTTCGGATACGCTGTCATGCTTATACACAACCGTCGCGGTGTTTTCAAGATCCGCTGCGACATACTGCGCGATCTGCGCCTGTGTGGCGTTTGGTAAATTGCCTGCATAAAGCGCCGCCATATTTAAATATTTATTGATCAGAAAATCGATATAAATACCGCTCGGCAAACCGGAGGCCGCTATTTTTTCAATCTCTGCATCACCGCCCTGCATAAACGATTCCGAGAAACCCTTTGGCACGGTCACCACGCTGGCAGCCTCTCCGTAAAACAACGCGTCCTGAATGTCCTGTGTCCGGCTGCCGATTTCAACAAACTGCGCGCTTTGCCCCAGATACCGTCTCAAACCGTCCGCCAGCGGCGCGTCCTCATCCTCGTTAATAAAGGCAATGTTGAATTTGGTTTCCGCAAACGATGCCGGTGCAGCCGAACCTTTGATCATATTGGAGACAAGCACCGATATCACCACAAAAACAATCAGATAGATCAACATCAGCATGCGGCGTTTGTTAACGATTTGAAAATAAGCTCTAAAGACTTGCATATCTTTGCCTCCTTGTCATCAGATAAACAACGAGCGTGAACACAGCCGAAAAACCAAGCAGCAAGCCGATGTTCATAAAGAATTTGTCGTATGAAGTATAGTAATACAGCGCGTAGAACGCATCGGATATCAGATTGGCCGGATTCAAATAGGCCATGGCCGGCACGGCGCGAACCACCGTGTATTTGATATCCGTCACCATTAGCCCCGACAAGAATGACAGGATCAGACTGACGGTTAAAAGCACCGCCGTTTTAATGCCATCCCCGCCTTTGACGGCTGCCCCGATCATGGCGCCGAAGGTAACGCCTGTGATGCTGCCCGCCAGACAGGCAATAAGAATAAACGCCAGCTGGTCTCCAAAGCGCACCCCCAGCACAAAATTCAAATATGCCACAAGCACCAGGCAGGACAGGAACTGTATGGCGATAGCCGCCGGAAACGAATACACCAGCATCTTTAGTTTATGCAGCGGAGCCACATTCAGACGTGCGCCGCGCGCCGACAGATTGGCCTGAATATCCTCGATCTCCCTGATCCCCCAGAAACCGCCGAACAGCGACGCCATGGAGATCAGCGCGTAATAATAGACCACCCAGGTTGCCGGCTCCGCTTTGCCTGGCGCCACATCTTTGACGTAACTGACTGTGCCGTCAAACCGCAGCCCCGCCCCGGCGGCGGGGCTGCTCTGTGCAATGCGCATGAACGCTGCGCCCGTCTGCAAATAGCTGTCCACAAACTGCTTGATGATCGTCTGGCTGATGCCGGACTCCTTTACAACCACATGCACGCCGTCTTCAACGAGAAAATACCCTTTCACCGTTTCTTCTTCCAGCTGCTTCTCCGCCTCCTGTATTGACGCCAGCGTGACGGTCAGCAGCGCATCCTCCCCGGCGGACACCGAATCCAGCGCGCTTTGAAAAGCGGCGTCGGCCTGGTATTCGGCATTGTTGACCACAGCGACGGGGATGCTGGTAAACGCATCGTTGCTGCCGATATTAGAGAACGCAAGGCTGAAGAACGTCCCCAGCACCAGCGGGTACAGCAGCGTCCAGAATATCAGCTGACGGTCGCGCAGCAGGCATTTAAACCGGTTAACAAACACATGTATAAACATATCCGTCCCCCCTTAATCCCGCAGTTCCTTGCCGGTCAGCTCCAAAAACACGTCGTTGAGCGTCGGCGGCTCGCAGTAGACCCGGCCATGGGCGATATTCCGGTCGCCCAGATACACCAGTATCGACGACAGATTGTTATGCCCGGGCGCCGAATGGACAGTCAGCGTCTGGCCGGAAATTTCGGCAGACTGCACGTACGGCAGCTTTCCCACGGCATCAAGCAGGCCGTTGTATGAACCCAGCAGCTCCACCGTGATCTTATCACCGCGCTTGATCATGCCCTTGAGCTCACCATTGGTGCCGGATGCGATCATTTTTCCTTTATCCATGATGGTGATGCGCGTGCAAATCTGCTCCACCTCCTGCATGTAGTGCGAGGTGTAAATCACCGTCGCGCCCTGTCTGTTCAGCTCTTTAATGCCCTCGAGTATATTGTTGCGGCTTTGCGGGTCCACAGCCACCGTGGGTTCATCCAGTATAATCAGCTTGGGCTTGTGCGCGATGCCGCACGCAATATTCAGCCGCCTGAGCAGCCCGCCCGAAAGCTTCTTGGGATAGAACTTTCTAAAATCCTCTAATCCCACAAATTCGATTGCTTCCTCCACCAGTTCGGCGCGTTTCTTTTTCTCCTCCACGTACAGGCCGCAGAAGTAGTTGATGTTCTGCTGCACCGTCATTTCATCGAACACCGCGACGTTCTGCATCACGATACCGATATTGCGTTTGGCGTCGTAGGCATCGGGCCGCATCGGCTTACCGAAAACCTCCACGGTCCCTTTGTCAAATCTGAGCAGGGAGAGTATGCAATTGATCGTGGTTGTCTTGCCGGAGCCGTTTGGCCCCAACAGGCCGAATATCTCCCCTTGTTCCACTTCCATATTGAAGTGGTCAAGGGCAATGAGATCGCCATATCTTTTAACCAGGTTCGCTACACTGACTACCATAAAGAATCCCTCCGCATATTGATATCTTGATTATACAGAATACAAACCGATGCGGGCAGTGTATCGGCTCACGTTTTGGGCATGACATATGTCACATTGTCTTGGTTGCCATTCATCACGTCCAATGTTAGAATTTAGAATGACCAATGCATTATAAGCTGTTTGACAGGAAAACTCGACTGAAAGAGCCGGCCATGAGCAAATTGATTGACAAGCTGATCGTGTTCATCATCTGCATCCCTGTGTTAACGCAGTATCAGACGGATGTCTATATTGTGGTGCCTGTCATCTGCGCCATCGGCGCGAGCGCGCTGCTGAGCTACTGCGAAAACGTGGCGTGCGCGGGCGTATTCATCGTCTGGTGCGCCGTGTGCATGCTGGCGCCCGCTTTCATATTTTTCCTCCCGCTGATGTGCTACGACCTGTTTATGTCACGATGGCGCTGGGTGCTGGCAGCAGCTTTGTTTCCATTGGCATCGGCGTATGCTGCCCTGCCGCTTGACACCTTCGTGTTCATCGCCCTGTTCATCGCTCTCTCTTATCTGCTCAAGCGGCGTTTTGCGGATCTGCAGCGCACCAAGGCCGAATACCTGTCGCTGAGAGATTCCGCCAAAGAATTCTCCATGCAGCTGGAAAGCAAAAACAAAGAACTGCTCGAGAAGCAGGACTATGAGATCCATGTGGCCACTCTGGGTGAGCGTAACCGCATCGCGCGGGACATTCACGACAACATCGGCCATCTCTTGTCCAACTCGATATTGCAGACCGGCGCGCTGATGGCCACCTGCCACGACGATGCGCTTAAAAAGCGCCTGGGAACGCTCAAGGACACGCTGGCTGAAGGTATGGACAGCATCCGCGACAGCATCCATGACCTGCATGACGACGCTGTCGATCTTTTTGCCGAGGTCAAATCTCTGGTGACCGGGTTTGTGTTCTGTGACATATCACTGGACTACGATGTGGACAGCAGCCCGCCCAAGGCGGCCAAATATGCCCTGCTGACGGTTATCAAGGAAGCGCTGTCCAATATTATCCGGCATTCCAACGCCACGCGCGCTTCCGTCACGATACGGGAGCATCCGGCGTTCTATCAGCTCATCGTGCGGGACAACGGAACAAAAAAAACGCCTTCGGGCGACGGCATCGGGCTGAAAAACATCGCGCAGCGCGTGCAGGGCCTGCGGGGGCAGGTTAACATCAGCAGCGACAACGGTTTTACCGTATTTGTTACCATTCCAAAGGAGAAATCATTATGAAGCTGGTCATCGTGGATGACGACGCCCTGGTGAGCCTGTCCTTGAAAACAATTATTGAATCGCACGAAGGCATGGCGGTTTGCGGCATCGGCTGCAACGGCCAGGACGCGATCACACTGTATGCGCGCTTTCAGCCGGACGTACTGCTGATGGACATCCGCATGGACACCATGTCCGGGCTGGAGGCGGGAGAGGCGATATTAAAAGACCACCCCCAAGCGCGAATCCTGTTTCTCACCACCTTTGCCGATGATGAGTATATTGTCAAAGCGCTTAAAATGGGTGCGAAAGGATATCTTCTCAAGCAGAATTTCGAAAGCATCATCCCCTCTTTGCAATCCGTCTATGCCGGCCAAAGCGTATTTGGCGACGACATTGTGGCCAAGATACCGACGCTGCTGGGCAGCTCCCCAAAGCACGACATCAAGCAGCATGACCTCACCGACAGGGAAGCAGAAATCATAACGTTTGTTGCACAGGGGCTGAGCAACAAGGAGATTGCCGAGCAGCTTTATTTAAGCGAAGGCACCGTGCGCAACAGCGTCAGCGTGATTCTCGAGAAGCTGAATCTTCGCAGCCGCACACAGCTGGCTATATTTTATTACAAAAACGGCGCCCCCGGCTAAAACCCTTCCCCGAAAAAACGCGCATCAGCTCACGCTGGCGCTTCTTTTGCTGCACCCAGTTCTTAAAAAAACATCCTTTAGCCCTCATATGCCCTCGCCGTCATGCTGTCATTGCTGATTATGTAAATCCGTGGTATTTTGGCTGCATCATAGATAAAGTATTGTCATAAAATTTACAAAATACATCAGAACGTCTCTCGCCAAATCAGTGTTACGGTATTATAATGGGTGAAGCGTTCGCCGGAATGCAATATAAACCCGGGAGTATCCTGCCATGAATCAGGGCATTCAGCTTTTCAACGATACGATGATGGAAGCCGTCGCACAAAACAAACGGTTCCTGTCGAAAAGACCGGC
>CAZNVX010000247.1:0-5246 GCA_964576225.1 uncultured Christensenellaceae bacterium | reverse complement strand
GATGGACTTGGCGATGTCGCAATACATGATGGCCTCGTCGTGCACCTCTTTGCCCCCTACCGACTCGATCGCCAGCAGATCCGCACCCGCCTGAGCGCAGCCTTCAAATGTCTCGAGCATGCTGTCCCAATGACGTCCATGCCACATGTGCGTCAAGTCGCTGCCTTCACGGATATCGTTGGGCGTGATGCGTACCGCGCCCCGGATTCCGTATTTGTCCGCGTGTTCCTTGATCGTTTCCACCACCGCGGCGCAGACATCAACACCCCAACCCGGCGTAAACGTCATGGGCGGCAGCGTTTCGATTTCCGCCACAAAGCCGGGAACGGACAGCTCACGCGCACGCACGCATATGCCGTTCACTATCTCCCTGTAATGACGTAACACCTCGGGCATCGTGTCCTGCTCAATCATCATCGTGGGCAGTGTAAAGTTGACCTCGGGATACAGCACTCCCCCGCCAATCACCATGCCGTTTTTCAGCGCAACCGGGTACTTGGCCTGTGCGTAAATAAAATCGTTAAGGTTTTCGTATGCCGTCTTATTGAAGCTTTGTCTGATCATCGCTTTGTCTCCTTTATCCTTTATGAGCAAAGTATAGCTTCTGCCGACGAAGTTTTCTTGAACGATATTATGATTTATATGATTTATTTTATATATTTCCTATGTATTATGTCAGAAATGCAGCATGTTATGAAATGTCCGTTATCCAATGTTCCTTATTTTCCTATATTTAATAATATTATGTTGCTTTTTTTATCCCTTTGTGGTACTTTTGTATCATAAGTGTTTGGAGTGATGGTAAATGAAGGAAACATATTATTCCGTTGACAAGATCGCAGAAATACTGGGCATACATCCAAAAACGGTGCGCCGGTATATTATCGAGGGCAAACTGCGCGCCGTTAAGGTCGGCAAGCAATACCGCATCAATGGACATGACCTGAGTGTTTTCGTTGAAGGCCGCGGCATGTGCAGCCCGGATGATGCGCAGGAAGAGAATTCCGTCGTTAAGCTGAATGTTTCAGCCGTGGCAGATATCACAGTGCGCGACCGCGAAGAGGCAGACAGAATCTCGTCGCTGCTGATAGCCGTGATGAACACACAAGATCCTCTGTTCCACCAAAGCTCGCTCAACGTTCAGCAATACGAAACCAGCCGCCAGCTGCGTGTGATGCTTTGGGGTAACCCCCGGTTTGTGATACAGATGCTCGAATGCATCGAAGTGCTATCCGGCTGCCCAGATAAGGAGGACATATGAGCGTATACAAATCGATGGATGGCAGACAGCAGATACTCGGGCAATATCAGCAAATACTATCGTTCTGGCCAGGTCCGTATGAATTCCATCATATCGATACAGAATATGGTAATACTTTTGTAATTGAAAGCGGCAGCAAAGAAGGGCTTCCGCTGGTTCTTCTGCACGGTTCTGCATCCAATTCATCTATGTGGCTTGGCGATGCTGCCGTTTTGGGTCGGGCACACCGGGTTTTTGCGGTGGACATCATTGGCGAACCGGGCAACAGCGATGAATCGCGCCCAAAAATGAACAATGGCCATTATGCGCGATGGATACAACAGGTATTGGACGGCCTTAACGTGGGCAAGGCGGCGGTTGTGGGCAACTCGTTTGGGGGCTGGGTTGCTCTGGATTTGGCCACACACGCACCAGAACGGGTACGTGCGCTCATACTGCTTGCGTCTTCCGGGTTATATCCGTTCCGCAGGTCGTTCGCGCTTAAAAGGCTGACAAATCATATTTTTACTGCGCAGAATAATATGGATCATTCATTAATAAACAGTGCCGAGATGCCCGAAGCCGTGTCAGCATACTTTGAGCTTATCCATCGAGAGTTCATCCCCCGTCCGCTGCACGCACCGGTGTTCGGCGGCAAAGCATTGGCCAGCCTTATAATGCCGGTATTGTATATCGGCGGCAAACTCGACACGTTGCTGAATACGACAAAGAGCGCGGCGCGTCTGAAGCGGCATGTTCCTCATGCGGATGTGCGCGTGCTTCCCGATACAGGCCATATAGTCATCAACCAGGCAGATAACATCAGCGTCTTTTTGAGCACACAGGAGATATAGATGAAAATTAAGTATCTTAACAGTAACAGCGTTGTCATTGCTCTACTGGAAGAAGGCCTTATTGCAAGCACGGCAGACGCTCTCGACCTGATTGCAACCGCTTCCTATCACGGCGCCGCTGCCGTCGTGCTTCCCATGGAGCGGCTGACGCCGGAATTCTTTTATTTGAAGACCGGCGTTGCGGGTGACATGCTGCAAAAGTTTGTTAACTACAGCATGCGCACAGCCATTGTGGGATACTTCTCGCAGTTTCAAAGCAAAAGCCTCGCGGACTTTATACGAGAATCCAACAGAGGCCGTCATGTATTCTTCAAAAGCTCTATTGACGAAGCAATCACTCTGTTGGGCAGCCTTTAACGGCTTTGGCCTTAATGGCCTGCGTCAGCCATCTGCGCTTCGCTGCGCATCCGGCGGCAGGCTGCTTCTGCGGCGTTAAGCTCCCTTAATGTTTCGTTCTTGTCACCGCGTCTGAGCGCGCTGTACAAATGGTTCAAAGAAAAGTTCAGGTCTTCAAACGTATCCTGACCGCAGCAGGGCAGCACGGCCAGATTTGTCCATTGATTAATCAGCACGGCACATTCATGCCGCGCTTCTTCCAGCCTGTCTTGCTGTGCACTCTTGGCAATATCCTCAAGCGAATCGGCGACATCAACCTGCGCATAGCCCGATCTTGGCACCAAGACCGCCGAGATGACCAGCACAGCCGCCACCGCCGCTATAAGAATCCATGTTTTATACACAAAAATCCCTCCCGTTCGATCGCTGTCTATTTATTTTGCGATGTGAAAGAGTCAAAATATACGAATCTGAATTTGGCAATGAAACCATATCCGAAGCCGTTCATTTTAAAAAATGAAGAACCCTGCACCGGGCAGGGTTCTTCATTCAAATATGTTTGGGTAATATCAGTCTTGAACGCGGCGCCGTCCGAATATCTGACGCCGGAAAAGCAGCAGATTGATAATAATGTACAGCGCAACCAGCGCGCCGAGTGTCAGCCATGTCATGGATATATTCAGCGGTGAGAGCCCCAAGAGCAGCAGCATCGGGAAACCGAACACGATGGCCCAGAGCTGCTGATAGATCAGGTTGCTCGCTGCGGGCGTTTCAAACAACGGGTCGATCTCTCTGACAAGAATCACGCCGGTGCTGGCGGTGCCGGTCAGCATGCCATACATCGCCAGAAAGGCTTCGTCCTTGTAGCTGGGAAACAGCCTTTTTGTAATAAAGCGAACCTGCAAAAAGGTGGCGGCTGCGCCCACAACGCAGACGATGACCAGCGGTATGATGAACTCCCTGTAACGAAAAGCGGATAAGCTGATGGCGGCAATGGAGGCAACCACCATGATATCGAACATCACACCGGAGATTCTTGACAGCATGAAATTGTTGATATACTGGCGTTTGATCACACCGCGCTGCTGCAGGCGCCCCAGCACCATCTTGACGATGATGGCAAACACAGTGCCGAACAGGAAGTTAAAGCCCCAAACAAGCGGCTTAACAGTGCCCGCAAAAAACCCGCCGAGGCTGTCGAGCCCAGCAGATGCAAGGCGCATCACAACATAAGCCGCCATATACGTGAAAAACACGAGCCCCACCTGCACGGTCAGCTTGTCAAGCGATTCCGTCATGGGAATCTCGCCCTTCTTGGTGACCATGTGAGCCGACAGATCCTCCATCTCTTCGGCGATGATTCCGCTCTGCCTCACACGGCCTTTGCGTTTGAGTATGTTCAGATAGATAACGCCGCCCAGGGCAGCCGACACAAAACCCATTGCGGCAATAGTCAGGCCGAAGCTCGACCCGTTTTCAAAGGCTGGGTAGTCCGTCGCGGTGGCATAGATATGGCCCCAGTTGTAGGCCTGCCCGGGGCCCTGCCCGTAGCCCATTGGCAGAAGCAACCCTGATGACGCCCAGTTGCCCAGCACATATGATAAGCCCAGCGTGATGCCCAGCCCCAGCAAACCCTGAAGCAGGTATGAGGATACCGTGGTCAGGCCGGAATTGAATATATCCCTCCTGGCGTTTTTGTTATGCTTGCGGTCGGACAGCCTGAGAGCCACAGCCACAAACCCGAGCCCCAGACCGTGATAGGTGAGCGTTTCCATCGTGACGGTGGTAAACAACGGTGCGCCAGTGATCTTCTCGTAGCCCAGATTGGCCAATAATATCAAAAATCCGCCCAGTACAGCGCTGGGTATCAGAGACTGCCTCAGCGGTTTGATAAGCCGTCTGAGCATGTTGGCCGTCAGCATCCCCACCAGCAGTATGGTCAGCTCGATCATGAGTTTCCACACATTTGGATCCCAAAAGCTTTGTCCGCCAGTCATGATAATCGCTCCTTTATAAAATCAATGCTTTATCGAAATCTGTCGGTTTAAAGTTTATCATATAATCCATTAAATATCAGTATGTGTTCTGTAAAATTAGCTTCTGATGCGCAAACTCCCCCATTTACCCATTATATCCATATATAAGACAGTTTATACACACATTTTATGTTTTTTATATTTATGTTATAATAGCTTCAAGGAAAGCGGAGGTGAATCATGAAAACACTTGTTATTTACGATTCGGTGTTCGGCAATACGCAGAAGCTGGCTGAAGCGATGGCCGGAATGCCGGACGCACAGGCTATAAAGGCGGACAGCCTTAATGAGGAGTCTTTGTCCGGCATCCGTTTGCTGATCGTCGGTTCGCCCACGCGCGGTTTCAAGCCCACACCGGCATTGGCCGACTGGCTCAAAGGCCTGCCCGACGGCACGTTCAACAACATATCGGCAGCGGCGTTTGATTCACGTATTTCAGCGGACAAGGTCAAATCCAAGGCGCTCCGGTTTATGATGAAAAAATTCGGATATGCGGGGCCTGATATTGAAAAAAACCTCAAGAAGAAGGGTGCGGCAATCATCGCACCGGCCGAAGGTTTTTTCGTGGATGAGTCGGAAGGGCCGCTGAGCGAAGGCGAGGAAGCGCGCGCCGCCGCGTGGGCACAGGCTTTACGCGACAAAGCGTGACGCATTTTCAACCCGGTATTGTTCTGACACAAACACTTTTTACGTATTGATTTGTATGGACAACCGGCATACAATCACATCAGAGCTGCCGAACGGAAGTCTTTATGCTTTTAATATGACAGGAGGTTCGTA
>CAZNVX010000246.1:3318-5278 GCA_964576225.1 uncultured Christensenellaceae bacterium | reverse complement strand
CCTACAAAAATGAACCGGAGCTGATGGGCTTTGTGCATGCGCTGCTGGATTTGGGCAAGAACGTCGCGCTGCCGTATGTGACAGGAGACGACAACCTGATTGCCGTGGACTACAATTACGAGTCGGTGATGAAAAGCAACATCTTTGGCATACCCGAACCGGTGATTCGCAATGAAAGCGAAAAGGTGGAGCCCGATGTTGTGCTGGTGCCCGGCGTCGCGTTTGATGCGGCGCTAAACCGAATTGGATACGGTGCCGGCTATTTTGACCGTTTTTTGAAAGAATCGTATGCGCTCAAGGTGGGAATCTGTTTTGATATGCAGATTGTGCCGTGCATTATAGCCCAGCCGTACGACGTGTGCATGGATATAATCGTCACCGAGAAGCGCGTGATAAGGCCTTAACCGATGCGCGTCATTGCGGGTGAATACCGGGGGCGCCGGCTGACCGCACCCAAAGGAATTACGGCGAGACCCACCACCGATCGGGTAAAGGAAGCGATGTTTGGCGCGCTGCAGATGCGTATATCCGGCGCGCGCGTGCTGGATGCATTCGCAGGCAGCGGTGCGCTGGGCATCGAGGCACTCTCGCGCGGCGCCGCGCATGTCGATTTCATTGAGAAAAATCCGTTGTGCATTCGGGCTCTTGAAGAAAATCTTAAAGCCGTCGGCAGCCCCAGTGACCGGGTATACCGCGGAGATGCGCTGCGGATCATGCCGGGGCTCGGTCCGTATGATATCATGCTGCTCGATCCGCCCTATGACGACGATCTTTATATACCGGTGCTGGAGACCGCGAAAGGCCCCGGTATTTTAAATCCCGATGCGATTGTTGTGGTGGAATGCCGCAGGACATTTGATTTATCTGTCCCGATGGAGTATAATTTGACAAAACGCAAGGATTATGGTGATATAACCCTGTTTTTTCTGGCCTATGGAGGCGGCAAGTGATAAAATGTGTGTATCCCGGAAGCTTTGATCCGATCACTTCCGGACATCTGGATATCATTGAACGCGCAGCCGCGATGTTTGACGACGTGACGGTGGCGGTGCTGATCAACAAAAACAAGCAGCCCGCCTTTTCGGTGGAACAGCGGATGGCGTTCATCCGCAGAAGCGCAAGTCATCTTCCCGGTGTCCGGGTGGACTGCTTCTCAGGCCTGCTGGTGGATTATATGAAATCCATGCAAGCCAATATCATCATACGGGGTCTACGCGCCACGTCGGATTTTGAGTATGAGTTTCAAATGGCGGCGATGAATGCCAAGCTTGCCAAAACTGTGGAAACAATATTCCTTATGACGGATATTAACCATTCGTTTTTGAGTTCCAGCATGGTCAAGGAGCTCGTTTACCATGGCGGCAATATATCCGGCCTGGTCCCTGCCGGGATTGAGGACGATGTGATCAAATATTTTAGCAGGTGACGTATGAGAGCTTTTGAATTGCTTGATGAACTTAAAGAAGAACTGGAGAACAGCCCTAAGGCCATATTTTCCAACAAACGCTCCGTTGATTTGGATATCATCCAGGAAATTCTGACGGATCTGCGCAACGCTCTTCCGGTGGAAGTGGAGCAGGCTGACCAGATCGTTCGGGAGAAAGAGACGATTCTTGCCGCGGCGCGCGATGAAGCGGCGTCTATCATTAAAAGCGCTGAGGATGAGCTGCAAACGCGCATATCAGAAGAAAGCGTGGCGCAGGAGGCAGAAGCGCGTTCGCGCCAGCTGATGGCTCAGGCGGAGGCCAACGCCAAGGAGATTACGATCGGCGCGAAGGAATATGCCGACGATATCTTAGCTGAGCTGGAGACCTATTTTGCCGATTATCTAAAGCTTGTTCGAAAGAACCGGCTGGAGCTGGCGGGTAAGAGGAAGAAGGACTAAACCGCTGCCACAGCTTAACCAGCAGCAAAACAACCAAAGCCGCTGCCGCAAAAATGATGCCGCCGAAAGCGGCTG
>CAZNVX010000246.1:0-3308 GCA_964576225.1 uncultured Christensenellaceae bacterium | reverse complement strand
CGCCGCAAAGGCTGAGGCCGCGGCTGAGATGGGAAAAAGCGCGAGGAAAAGCGCTGTCAGCGCAGAAGATACGGCGCCCTGAACGCTTTTGGCAGCCAAGAATTTTTTCGGGACCAACCCAGATGTGGCGCACACTGCGCGGGTTTGCATATGAATGCCAAACCCGCCGAAAGAGACGATGCCGGAGGCCAGAACCAGTTTGGTGTTGATATCCGTTGCAAGCGCCGCAACCCGGGCGCAGCCGGCAGTCATCTCCACGCTGCCTGACAGCAGCGCCGCGGCGCCGGCGTGATCCAATCCGGTCAGGGATGCCAGCGGAGAATACGCCCACACCATAACATCCATCACGCCTGTCACGGAAAGCAGCTCCAGTATCACAGAAAACAGGATGATGAAGCCGCCGATTTTCAGGAGCGCTCTTATAGATTTTTCCACGCTGGAGGAAAGAATGGCGCCGAGTGTCGGGCATGATGCCGCGTCATGTTTAAAGCGAAGCCATGCATCGTTGAAGCATCTGGATGAGGCGGACGAAACGGAGCCGCGCCGCCTTTCATACATTCCGAACAGCACACCTGCCAGCAGTGCAGACAGATAGTGCGCCGCCGCCAGATAAACGCCCGCTTCGGGAAGACCAAGCAAACCAGCGCTCACGGCACCCGTAATAAACACAGGACCCGTCACACTGGTGAATCGAATGGTGCGCTGAGCGTCCGGCTCGGTCATATGCCCTTTGGCATAAAGCTCGGCTGCCAGTCGCGCCCCCACTGGATAACCGGACAGCGCCGACGCCAGCAGCACGTATGCGCTTTCGCCCGGCGTAAAAAAGAGCACACGTGTCACAGGCGCGAATACAGCGGCGATCAGCCGGACGATTCCCGTTTCAAGCAGCAAAAAAGAAGCTGCCATGAACGGAAGCAGAGAGGGCAGGACGGCGGTCAGCCAAAGCTCAAGACCCAAGCGTGCGCTGTTTAAACAGTTTTCCGGGTAAATCAACAGCATCACCGCCATGGCAACGACGATGGGAACGAATGCCAGTTTCTTCATATTATCACGCAGCCTTTACTTCATGGTTATGAAGGCGCGCCGCATGGTATGAATAGTCGCTTAATGCAGATTGCTCAGAGCCGGCTCGAAAGCATCAGTCTTTCTGTAAAATCCCTGTCAGCCGCATTATAGGGCGGATGGGCCTGCGTCAGAGCCCACACGCCGGAAACGGCGGCGTCAATGGCGGGGTAGTGCGGCGACGCGGCGGAAGTGACCAATGGGACGGAGCTGACTGATGCCAGCGCCGACATCACAAAAGCGTCTCTTGCGCCCAGAACACGGATACAGGCGGGCGGGGCTGCGTTGTGTGCGAGAGTCATATCGCGCGTGATACCGAGCAGCGCATAGAGAAGTATGCGGGAGATGCGCGTATAGGCATACCGTTTTGTTTTGATGCGGTCGATCAGATCGGCACGCGTTTGGCACACCTGAGCCGCGGCATAAATGCGGTTCTCAAGACCTTCTGATACATCGGGCAGCAAAGCGATGCTCTCCGGGCTGCTCAGGCGCAGCGTGTGAAGTAGCGCCGTGTCAAAAAAATGCGGAAATACAGGCTCGAGTCCGGCATCCAGGTGTTCGCTGACGATACGCGCACAGGCCTCCGGCATGGCATTGAGCGCTTTTTCGGTATCTCCGGCTAACAGCGCTTTGCGTATCGCCGTGGCGCTGGGCAGATATGCGGTGATATCTTCAGAGTGATAGGCGGCGCCTTCACGTTTTACGGCATGCGGCTGTATATTCGGGAAATCCCTTCGGATGGCTTTGATGTATTCAATACCCAGTATGGCACCGGGCAGTGACGCCACGTCCGGCGCATCGGCGGCGTCTGCGCGCGCTTTGGCAAAACTGCTGCCAGTGCAAAGATTCTGTCTGAGCAGCGCCCTGTATTCATCACTCTCATCGGCGACGGTTCTCGCGATGTCGGTCAGCATAGCCATATCGTTTGTTTCGCATCCGAAACATAGATCCGTGATACCCGCCGCGGCAAGCAGCTTGACGCTGCCTGATGCAAAACCCTCCGCGCTCTGTATGGCGGAAAGAAGAGGCAGTTCGATCACGGCATCCGCGCCGCCGGCCAGCGCACACGCCGCCCGCGTCCATTTATCGAAAACGGCGGGTTCACCGCGCTGCACAAAGCTCCCGCTCATTGCACAAATGACGAGATCAGCGCCGCTTGACCGGCGCGCAAGGCTGATATGTCTGGCGTGGCCCGAGTGAAACGGATTATATTCTGCAACTATTCCACACACGCGCATAATTTCTCCTTTTCAAACCACTGTAAATTATATATAATAACATTTGGCTTTATTATATCATTACAATGCGGTATTGTTAAAATAAAAGATCTGTACATCGAAGGGAGAAAACGGGGAAAAATGGGACTAATGGAACAAATCAAGAGTAAGGCGCGCGCGGACATAAAACGAATCGTGCTGCCTGAGGGGACGGAGGAGAGAACAGTCAAGGCAGCGGGCATCATCTCAAAAGAGAGACTTGCCAAGGTGACACTGATTGGAAACGCTGAGCAGATCAAAAAACAGATGGAAGACTATGACGAGGAATACGTCACTTTCATCGAACCGGAGAAATCGGACAAGCGAAATGCATACGCAGATTTGTATTACGAGCTGCGCAAGAGCAAGAGAATAACACGGGAAGCGGCTGAAAAAGCCGTAATCGATCCGCTCTACTACGCATGTATGATGATTAAAATGGGCGACGCAGACGGCATGGTGGCCGGCGCGATCAATACAACGGCCGATACACTCCGGCCTGCTTTTCAGATAATCAAAACCTCACCCGGCATATCAGTGGTATCCAGCTGCTTTATCATGATAATGAAAAATCAGGATTATGGTGATAATGGCGTGTTGGTATTCGGCGACTGTGCTGTTAATCCCAACCCGGATGCGCAGCAGCTCGCAGCGATCGCGGTATCCACGGCCAAGACGGCATCACAGCTCACCGGCATGGAACCAAAGGTGGCGATGTTATCCTTCTCAACAAAAGGCAGCGCGAAGCATGAGCTGGTGGACAAGGTGGCTGAGGCCACAGAGCTTGTCAAGCAGATGGAGCCATCGCTGATGGTGGATGGCGAACTGCAGGCGGATGCCGCGCTTGTGGCCTCGGTGGGGCAGCTAAAATCGCCCGGCAGCCCGGTCGCGGGGCATGCCAACGTGCTGATATTCCCCGATCTTCAGGCCGGAAACATCGGCTATAAACTGGTGCAGCGTCTGGCCGGGGCAGAGGCTGTCGGTCCGGTT
>CAZNVX010000245.1:0-5289 GCA_964576225.1 uncultured Christensenellaceae bacterium | reverse complement strand
CTGCCTGCATGTCTACGCAGGGTATATGTAAGGAGATATGTGAAATGAAAGAGAATATTAACAATATGATGGCGCCCATTAAAACGTGCGTTCCTCTTGAAACGCCGATTGTGGATGTCCGCCTGGCCCACGCCTACGTACCGTGGCAGCTGCTTTGTGGAACGATGGCACCGGTACAGTCTCTGAAATCCGGCACCATATTTCCCGAACTGCTGGGCCATTACGAAGGCTGGTAGGAGGGTTTATATGAACAGAGACGAAATATTGAAAGCACTGACAGCGCTGGATTTCTATGCCGTAGACATGGCGCTCTACCTGAACACACATCCTGATGACCGCGAAGCCCTTGCGAGGTATAACGCTGTCGTTAATGAAGCCAACGCGCTTCGGCGTGATTATGAAGCGCAGTATGGACCGATGTATTCTTACCGTTCGACAAGCGCATCGCCGTGGCAGTGGATGAATGACCCATGGCCGTGGCAATATCAGTTTAACTTTACGTTGGGGGGAGATGATCGGTAATGTGGATTTATGAAAAGAAGTTGGAGTTCCCGGTTCGGATAAAAAAACCCGATCCGAAGATGGCCAAGGTGATCATCACGCAGTATGGCGGCCCTGACGGTGAGCTTGCAGCATCGCTTAGATATTTGAGCCAGCGTTTCTCTATGATAACGCCACAGGCAAAGGCCACACTGAACGATATCGGCACCGAAGAGCTTGCACATCTTGAGATGGTGGGCTCCATGGTCAAGCAGCTTACCGAGAACGCAAGCATTGAAGAGATTCAAAGGGCGGGTCTTGCGCCGTATTATGCAGATCACGACAAGGCGGTATACCCGGCGAACGCTGCAGGCGTACCGTTTACCGCGGCATATATACAGTCAAAAGGAGACCCCATCACAGACTTGTATGAAGACATGGCGGCTGAGCAGAAGGCCAGATCCACATATGATTATTTGATACAGCTGGCGGATGATCCGGACGTATTAGAGCCGCTTAAATTCTTAAGAGAAAGAGAGGTCGTGCATTTCCAGCGTTTCGGCGAAGCGCTGCGCATCGTTCAGGACTATTTGGGAGACAAGAAACGAGTCAGCATGCGTATGCCGAAGAAATAAGCGAAGCACGCCAAATAGCGAATTTCTTAATCATGCAGAAAGAATGTGTGCAGACAAGAGACCCGATGAATCAGTCGGGTTTTTTGTTTTGGTAAGAAAAAATTATATAACACGTCCAAGTCTATGCAGAAGTATTAAAACGCGTGGTTCTATTTCGCTTGACAATTTTCGCGTGGTATTAATATTATTGTATGTGAATATACTGGAGGATTATGGTGTGATTAATAAAACTATTCATATGATGGACAATTTTGCTGAACGCCACAGACGTGCTCTATGGTATCTGATCTATGCGTGTGGATTGCTGATCATTATCGCAGCCATATATTCATTTTGCATCACACCTTTTTCAAGTGATTTAAGAGTCTTTATGGCTGCGTCTTCTCAGTCGAAGTATCAGATATCAACTGGTGTCTTAGCGGCAATTGAATCATGGGAATTAAAAGGTATAGCAAATCGATTGCTGATGTTTTTCATTTACAGCATTTCCAATTTGCTTGCAGGGTTCAACAATAAAATTGCATTTCAAATTGTCTGTAAAGCCATTTACGCACTGGGAACAATTGCTATAATTGCGGTCACTGTTTCACTAGTGAAGAAGAAATTCGGTTTTGGCACCAAGACGGGTTTTTTATGCTTTATCGCAATATGCATGACCGTGTTTTCCTGCAGTCCGGGCACACATCTGCAGGCGGAAATGACGGCATATATATTGCTTCTTCTCGCCACAGCATTTTTGCTTCATGGCAATAATCTATTCTCTATCGCGGCAGGTTTTGTCCTTGCCACACTTTTTTTCTTTAAATCAATATTTGTGCTTCTGTCAATATGTGCATTCATATTCGCATTTTTCATAAAAAAAAGACTGAATCACAGCGGTTTTTTGAGGCCAGGTATTATTTCCTATTTGTGCAGTTTGACAGGACTGCTGCTTATCGTTTTTTTGGTGTACCCGCAGGAATTCACAGATATGGCTGACGCGGCGAGATTTCAGAATACACTGCTGTCATTCAATTCAAACAGGTCCTTAATTTCGATAATCTCAGGCTTTGAAGACGGTCTGATAAAAAGCATCACCATGATTCCGGCCATAATTGCGGGAGTTTCGATGGCAGTCATCTCGTCAGTACGCTATGTCAAACGAAAAGAATGGCAAGAACTGTTGCTGTTACTTATCATATGGATGTTTCCCATTATGATTATTGTTTTATCAAACTTGTATGTTGAGTATCATTATATAAATCTGTTGTTTCCCAGTTGCTCCACGGGGATCATATTTATACTTGATTCAAATTTTAAGAGCGGCGGTCCAGTAAAAAAGGTGTATTCATATTCTTTTCTTATTTTCGCTGCATTGGCGTTCTTTGTGTTTTGCATATTTCTCGTTAAGCCCTGGGAATTTCTTAATTATTCGACCTATCGTATGGCTTTTTATTCAATTTTGGTTATGTCTGTTTTCTCTGTTTTGTTATCGCATCATAGAGCAATGCGAATGATTGCGATAACATCTGTTTTGTCGATGATGCTTTTTACTTGGGGCTACGTTCAATCGTTTGCCGGCCCGTATTATCGCAATATGGTTCGAACGGAGAAAATTGTCACCCAAACCAATGACGCGTTTGTGAATTCTTACATATCTCAAATAAATGGACAGAAAATACTATATCTGGACGCCGGCTTGGCTGCATTTTACGTGGATCAACCGTCATACAGTCGTTATTTCTTCAACCTTCCGTTGCAGAGATGGACAAACGGCGATGCATGGGAATGTCAGAAAGCTCAATATGATCTTATCATGAATTATTCCGGTAAGCATATTCTTTATCATGATTGGATGGATTTAAGCAAATACCCGGAAATTAAGAACAAAATTGAAACAGAATATCGTTTGGTTGAGAACACCGGTCTTGTATCATATGGTGCTCCCTGGAATCCGTTTAACCTTTTGGATTCACGCCAAACAGGAACCCAAATAAGCATTAGGCTGTATACCAGAAATGAGTGAATGGTTATGTAAATAATGGCATAAAGTCAATAGACATCAATTCTTTAAATTGGAAACGACGGAGCATTATATCTGCACGCAATGAGCAGGCTGACAGGCCTGTTTTTTAGTGCACGCCAACAAATCTTTACGCATTCTTAACTGAGCGCTAACCAAAACTATATACGCTGGGTGACACCCGATGACGATAATAATGACAGACATATGATATCTTCAAAGGGAGAGACAGCGTGAAGCGGAACAGCGCGGAAGAGAGATTAAAGGTCATGTTAAAAGGAATCATTGACAGCTCAGACATCAGATCGGTATTCAAGCCTATCGTGTCTTTAAGGGATGGGTCAGTCCTGGGATATGAAGCATTGAGCCGGGGGCCGGAGGGTTCCGATCTTGAGAGCCCGGAAAAGATGTTTGAAGTGGCTGAGCAGAGCAAGGCGCTCTGGGATCTTGAGCGGCTCTGCCGCAGCAAGGCCCTGTCCGCCATGCGGGATTCTCAGACAGGAGCCACGCTGTTCTGAATGTGAATCCGAACGTGATGGAGGACAAAAAGTTTCAAAAGGGCGTCACGCGTGAGTATCTTAATCAATATGCATCATTCCTGAAAACATCATCTTCGAGATAACAGAAAAAAGCGCCATAACCAACATATTTCAGATCGAAAAAGCGCTCCACAGTGTGCTGGCGTCGCCAACGGACAGCTGTGTGCTGTATTTTGATATCGACAACTTCAACGCGTATAACGATGTTTAAGGCTTCGAAAGCGGCGACCGCGTGATTAAAACCGTCGCGGAGATTATAACCGGCGAAGTCAGGGAATCATATTTCGTCGGGCATGTAGGAGGGGACGACTTTGTGGCCGTGGTGGACAGGTTAAACGCCGAAGCCATCTGCTGCGAATTCTCAAAAGATTCGATGAGTCCATAAAAACCTTCTACAAAGAAAAGGATGCTCGAAACGGCTACATCATTTCGCGAAACCGCCAGGGATTTGACGAGCAGTGCCCGCTTATATCTCTGTCCATCGCCGGCGTGGCTGCCTGCAACAGACGCTTGCCAACGTGTTTGAGCTGTTGCCGAGTCCAGCCGCATCAAGAAGGAATGCAAAATGATCTACGGCAGTGCGTATATTATAGTCTGATGTTTGCCCCTTTCCCTGCTTTGCGGTATAATCATGCCAGGCATGGGGATGGGAGAAGACGGTATGAATTTGAAAACACAGTTGTATGAGCGTCTGCGTGAGAAGGGGCAGCGCGTCACGCCGCAGAAGAGAGCGATACTCGATATTTTGCTTGACAACCCCGCGCGTATGCTGTCTGTCAGCGAGATCTGCGCGAAGATGCCGCAGGGATTGGACATGAACGATGCGACCGTGTACCGCAACGTGCGCAGTTTTGCAGAATCCGGGTTACTCGAGTCAATGATCGATTTAAAAGGACACAGCCGCTACATGCTCTGTGATTGTGTGCACCATCATCATCTCATTTGTACCCAATGCGGGCTTATCATCAATTTCCCGTGCAACAATCCATTTTGGCGCAGCCTTGCGCGGCAGCATAATTTTAAGGAAACTGGCCACCGTATTGAGGTTTTCGGGTTATGCGATAGATGCCAGATAGAGACGGGGATATAGACGGGAAACCTTGACAGATGTGTACTTTTTTGATACGCTTTATTGCAATAGTATTGCAATAAGGAGACCCGTGATGAGAAAAACCGTTTTGATTGTGATATCCGCTTTGGTGCTCGCTTCGCTTGCGGCCTGTGGCGAGGTGCCGGACAGCAAGGCAGACCCTGTTGAAAAAATAACGGTGGCTGTGGGTATTGTGCCTTGTGCCGCTCTTGTGGAAAACGTCGCGGGAGACAAGGTCAACATCGTCACGATGATACCGCCCGGTTACAGCCCCGAGAACTATCAGCCGTCAGTGGCAGAGATGCAGGCTTTGTCTGACGCGGCAGCGTATTTTTCCATGCAGACGCCCACTGAGGAAGTGAACATTTTACCCAAAGTGGCTGAGTTTAATCAGAATGCCCGGGTTGTGTTGCTGCGGGACGCGGCAGCGGTGCAATACCCGCTGCTAGAATCCTCTCACCACCATCATGAAGATGGTCATGGACATGAAGATGAGCATGGGCATGAAGACGAAGAAGAACATGGCCATGAGGATGCTGTCGC
>CAZNVX010000244.1:0-5366 GCA_964576225.1 uncultured Christensenellaceae bacterium | reverse complement strand
AACCAAAAGCGAGGTCATATGGACAAAGCGCAAAGCGTTGAAAACAGCATCATTAAAAAATACCGCAGAGAGATATGGCGCCCTTTTATCACGGCGGTCATCGATTATCAGCTCATCAGCGCCGGCGATGCCGTGGCGGTATGCATTTCAGGCGGCAAGGATTCCATGCTGCTCGCCAAGTGCATGCAGGAGCTTGCGCAGCACGGAAAACACCCGTTCCGCGCCGAATTTCTCGTCATGGACCCCGGTTATAACAATGCCAACCGGCAACGTATCATCGACAACGCGGAGCAGCTCGGTGTTCCCATACGCGTATTTGAAAGCAACATATTTGATGTGGTGGCAGGCGCGGGCGAATCACCCTGCTATCTGTGTGCGCGCATGCGCCGAGGTTTTCTATACAGCCACGCGCTGCAGCTGGGCTGCAACAAAATCGCGCTGGGGCATCATTTTGACGATGTGGTGGAGACTATACTGCTCAATATGTTTTATACGGGTCAGATACGCACCATGATGCCCAAACTGCACAGCACCAACTTTTCGGGCATGGAGCTGATCCGCCCGCTGTATCATGTCAAGGAAGAGCATATTCTGCGTTTTTGGCGGCATCATGGGCTCGACTTTATACAGTGCGCCTGCCGGTTCACGGAAAGCTGCGCTCGCGGAGATAACGGCAGCACATCAAAAAGACAGGAAATCAAGGCACTTATCACGCAGCTTCGCCGCGTCCATCCCGGCGTTGATACCCACATCTTTGGCAGTATGAAGAACGTCAATCTGGAAACCGTGCTCGCTTACCGTGACAAAAGCGGCCACCACAGTTTTCTGGATGATTATGACGGTTAAGCGCACACTGCGGCTCATGCACAAAAGCGCCGCCGACACCCCCCGTGCGTTCATCGGTCGCGCAAGCACCTTTTCTATGGTGTGAAGAGGCTCCACATTATCGAGGCCGCATCCGCAACCTTCTATGGCGCGCTTGTTTTCTTTAATAATTGTAGGATAAATGGCCGTTTAGCCGTGCCGGATACTATTTTTACGGTCTGCCGTTTAATTATAATTAATTTGCTTGATAAACTCACCCCCATTCAAATATCCGATTACATGTGATGACCCGCATTATTCCTTTTTAATGTGTGTTATGTGTTTTCTAAAAAACATACGAGGCTTCATATTTTTCACACATTTTTGCGCTATGCTATGCAAAACGGGAGGAATGGTGTGAAAAATCACAAGTTTATAATGCTTTGGAAGAGCATATTTTCCGTTATGGCCGCCTTGCTGCTTTCGGCAGCGCTATTGGGCTGCGCGGCCCCCTCCCCCCAGAACGCGGGCGGCTCCGATGATTTGCGGATCTTGGTGGATGAGCTATCGCAGAGCCCGGCTATTACGCCGCAAACGCAGCGGGCGTTTCGATGGAAATCATAGCGCTTATCGCTTCGGACGGCTCGGTGCGCACAGCATCAACACCTGCCAGATCTGCTATACGTCCGGCAGGGGTTATTATGAAACGGAGGATGGTGCGGTGGTATGTCAGAACTGCGGCAACCGTTTTGGGTTCGACGAGGTGGGGCTTGAGGACGGCGGCTGCAATCCAGTGCCCATCACAGACGCGCAGCGCAGCATTGAGGGCGACGTGCTGACCATTTCTCATGCGTTTCTCAGTGAGGCCAGCGAGATATTTAGAAACTGGAACAAGTAGAGGAAAAGCTATGGAAAAATTAACACTGCTTATTGAAGGCATGCACTGCGCGGCTTGCGAGCTACGGGTCGAGGAAGCGGCTTTGGGTGTTGAGGGCGTGAACGTCGCAAAGGCCAGCTTGGCGTACTCAAGTCTGACGGTCTCCTACGATGCAAACAAAACCAGCCGCAGCCAGATTGAACGTGCCATCGCAGAAGCAGGATATGCCGCGGACACCACACAGTCGGATGAAAATAGGCCTCGGAGCCACAACCACACGCTTCGTTTGATTGGTATTCTTGTGGTGCTGCTTGGCATTTATATGCTGATCTCACATGCCATTGGTTTCAATTTTATTCCAGATATTGAGCCGGGCGCAGGCTTTGGCGTGATATTTTTGATCGGTGTTTTAACGTCTCTGCACTGTCTTGCGATGTGCGGCGGCATCAACCTGTCCCAGAACGTATCGCAGAGGGCGGGAAGCGCGCGCACCAAGCTGCTGCCCGGCCTTAAATACAACGCAGGACGGGTTCTCTCGTATGCGCTCATCGGCGGAATCGTGGGCTCAATTGGCTCAGTTATCAGCTTTTCAGGGACGGCGAAGGGCATCGTTATGTTTGTGGCCGGTCTATTGATGCTGCTGATGGGTCTTAACATGCTCGGACTCCGCTGGCTTGCCAGATTGAAGCTTCACATGCCAAAGGCGCTTGTCCAAAGGGCAGGCGCGCTGAGCAAAGGCAGGCCATTTGTGGTTGGGCTGCTGAATGGACTGATGCCCTGCGGCCCGCTGCAGGCCATGCAGCTCTATGCGCTCAGTACCGGCAGCTTTGTGTTGGGCGCGCTGTCTATGCTGATGTTCGCGCTGGGAACAGTGCCGCTCATGTTTCTGTTCGGCGCCATCAGCGCGTTCTTAAGCAGCCGGTTTACACGCATAATAGGCAAAGTCAGCGCGGTGCTGATAGTCATGATTGGCTTTTCAATGCTCGGCCGGGGCTTTGGGTTCACAGGCATCGCACTTGCCCCCGCTCCGAACGCCTCCATACCCGCGAATGCAGCCGTCGTTTCGGGCGATGTGCAGGAAATCACCTCGGTATTTTCTTCGGGCAGTTACGTACCCATCACCGTCAAAGAGGGCATACCTGTTGTCTGGACGATACGCATCAGCGAGAAGGATATCAACGGATGCAACAATCCCGTTATTATTCCCGCATATGGTATTGAGAAAAAACTGATTCCGGGTGATAATGTAATTGAGTTTGTCCCCAGCGAGGCCGGCGTTTTTGCCTACAGCTGCTGGATGAGCATGATACGAAGCTCGATCACCGTGACAGGCACGGAGGAGCAGATGGACGCTGACGCCGCACCAACGCTTGTGCCCGAGCTGCCGGATGATTCGGGATGGGGCATCGCACCCGGCAGCGGCTGCTGCGGTTAATCTTTGTGAGGAGTGATATACAATGCAGGAGAGAACAGTCCGTATCACAGGCATGTCGTGCGCGTCGTGCGCGGCACATGTCCAAAAAGAAGTGTCAAAACTTCGCGGCGTTGAATCCGCCGATGTCAACATTTCCACCGAAAAACTGCGTGTGCGCTTTGATGATGAGCAAATCGATATATCGGGTATTAAAAAAGCTGTGGTGGACGCAGGCTATGGCGTTGAGGATGACGCAAGACGCCTGACGCTTGGCGTCGAGGGCATGACGTGCGCCTCCTGCGCGGCCGCTGTGGAGCGTGCGCTTAATAATCTTCATGGTGTGAAATCCGCTTCGGTCAACATCGCAACCAACCGGGCAGCCGTTGATTACGACGCGGCAGAGGTGTCTGCAGCGCAGATCAGAAAAGCGATATCGGACGCCGGGTATACGCCGCGCACCGAGGAAGCAGGACGGGACGAGCAGGAGGAGCGGCGTTCCAGAATGCTTCGCAGCATGCGCATCCGCGTCATCATCGCGTGCATATTCGCTGTGCCCGAGTTCTACATCGGTATGTCTCACATGATTCCGGGTCTTAAGCTGCCGCTGCCCATGTTTTTGGATCATCATATGTTTCCGCTCAATTTCGCGCTGGTGCAGCTTGCGCTCACCATTCCTATATTGATCGCGGGCAGCCACTTTTATATCATCGGCTTCAAGATGCTTATAAAGCGCGCGCCCAATATGGACTCTCTGGTGGCTATCGGTACGGGCAGCGCATTTTTATACAGTGTGTTCGCACTGGTGCGCATCGCCATCGGCGATCTTGTTTTTGTGGATTCGCTGTACTTTGAAACCGCCACCGTTGTGCTGACGCTGGTGATGCTCGGTAAATACCTTGAAGCCGTCAGCAAGGGCAAAACATCGGATGCCATCAAAAAGCTCATGCGGCTCGCGCCCAAGACTGCCACGGTGCTGCGGGACGGCAGCGAGCTTGAGGTCTCGATCGACGATGTGATTATCGGCGATATTGTTCTGGTGCGCCCCGGCTCCTCGATACCCGTGGACGGCGTGGTGACGGACGGCATCTCCTCGGTGGACGAGTCCATGCTCACCGGCGAGAGCCTGCCTGTCGAGAAGCATCCGGGAAGCCCTGTCACCGGCGGCAGCATCAACGGCGAAGGCCTGCTCAAGTTTGAGGTCAGCAAGGTGGGCGAGGATACCGCGCTCGCTCAGATCATCAAGCTTGTGGAGGACGCGCAGAGCAACAAAGCGCCCATCGCGCAGATTGCCGATAAGGTCGCGGGATATTTTGTACCCATCGTTATCGTCATCGCCATTCTGGCAGGTATCGGCTGGTCGCTCGCCGGTATGGAATTCGATTTCGTGCTCACGCGGTTTGTGACGGTGCTCGTTATCGCGTGCCCGTGCGCGCTGGGGCTCGCCACCCCCACCGCCATCATGGTGGGCACCGGCAAGGGTGCCGAGCTAGGCATACTCATCAAGGGCGGCGAGGCGCTTGAAGCCGCTCACAGCATACGCACGGTGGTGCTCGACAAAACCGGCACGCTGACCGAGGGCAAACCCGTACTGACGGATATCATGCCCTACGGTGCAATTTGCGAAACAGCCCTGCTTAAGCTGGCCGCTTCCGCCGAAAAAGGCTCGGAGCACCCGGTTGCTCAAGCCATCGTGCAGGGCGCGGTGGCGCGCGGCGCTTTGCTGGACGATCCCGAATCGTTCAAGGCTGTGCCGGGGCGCGGCATTGACGCAACAGTGAATGGCGTGCGCGTATTGGCGGGCAACTCAAAGCTGCTGCTCGAAAACGGCATTGACACAAGCCGTGCGCAAAAAGACGCGCAAGAGCTGTCCGGAAAGGGACGCACGCTGATGTACATCGCGGCAGACGGGCAGCTTGCCGGGCTGCTGGCGGCAGCGGACGCACTCAAGCCCACCAGCCGCGAGGCGGTGACAAAGCTGGTGCAGATGGGCGTGGACGTGGTGATGATCACCGGAGACAATCAAAACACGGCGGACGCTATCGCCAAAGAAGCGGGCATTTCTTCGGTGCTGGCCGATGTGCTGCCTCAGGACAAGGCCGCGCAGATCCATAGCTTGCAGCAAAGCGGCAAGCGCGTGGCCATGGTGGGCGACGGCATCAATGATGCGCCCGCGCTCGTCGCGGCAGATGTGGGCATGGCGATTGGCACCGGCACCGATGTCGCCGTGGAATCGGCGGATATTGTGCTGATGCGCGGAGATCTCAACGAGGT
>CAZNVX010000243.1:0-5396 GCA_964576225.1 uncultured Christensenellaceae bacterium | reverse complement strand
GGCGTGACGCAAATTGGTGCAACGCAGACGGTCGGCTGGGGCGGATCGGCTTCAGCACCGGCAGCGCCTGTCCGTGTGGGGCGGACCTTCACAGGATGGGTGCTGACGGGCGATGACCCGAGCGTGACGACCAGCCTTACCAATGTGCGTGAGAATATCATCGCGGTAGCCGGGTATGCGCTCAACAGCTATACTGTGACGTTTGTGGATTATAACGGCACAGTGCTGGGGACTGATAATGTCACCTATGGCGGAGGTGCAACGCCCCCTGCCGACCCGGAGCGTGAAGGCCATACGTTCACCGGATGGGATACCGCCTTCGGGTTTGTGACAACTGATCTGACCGTGACGGCTCTATATCAGGTCAATACCTATACGGTCACATTTGTGGACTTCGACGGAACCGTTATTGATACGCAGAATGTTGCATGGGGTCAGGCCGCTGTCGCGCCGCAGGCTCCGGACAGAGACGGGTATCGGTTTACCGGCTGGGATACAGAATTCGATTCGGTGACGTCCAACCTGACGGTGACCGCCATGTATGAACAGGTGGCTGCAGTTATCACAGACGAGGAAGTGCCCGAAACAGTAACCGAGGAGCCGGTGCCTGAGGCGGGTGCCCGGGATACAAGCTGGATGTGGTGGCTGTTGCTGCTGATCCCGCTGCTGTTGCTGCTGCTGTTGTTGCTCTTGCTGTATAACGTATCAGTGGCGGTATATGGTGTGGACGAGAACGGACAGGAGAAGCTGCTCAGAACCATCCGCCAGCTCAAGAGCAAAAAAGATGAAGTGATCGTACAGATCAAAGAATCGAAGACACGCGGCGGCATTTATGGACTGGTTGAGCTCACCAAGACGTTCACAAAGCGCATGAGAGGGAACAGAATTATCGTTCAGGTTGAAGATTCTTCGGTGCTGAATGTGGCGATACCGCAAGACGCCGAGGACAGATTCCAGGCGAGAATCGATAACTGGAACGCGTAACAAAAGTTCATGGAACGGGGGGCAGAGTAAAGGCTCCGCCCCCCGCTTCACAGATATGCGGTTCAGTGATTATTGCTTTGAAGTGCTGGGTGGGGATCTGCCGATGCGTGTGATCCGTAATACCATGCTGACATTGACAAGGCCCGGTGTATCGATTAGTATTAATATGTAAAACTCTATGATTATATATCTATTTCGAGTAACGGCAACCACGGCTGAAAAACGTGGACGCAAAGCATGAAGTCTAAGGCCATATGGCTATGACGGTTCGGCTGCCTCTTGTTAACGGCAGCTTTTTTGTTTTTGTGTACAGACCTTTTCGGACAGAATATATATTTAAGAAGCGGAGAAGTGTCTCCGCTTCTTGCATTTCTGAGCCGAAAGTGGCATTTTAATCACATATCGTGTATAATGGACTCGCCGGAATACGAATTGAAAAAATCATATGTGTTTATTCATTGAAAGTTTTATTTTCACAAAGCATAGGTTTTGATACAATTGAGCCAGACGTTATTGGGGGCAACGAATGAGGATTACTTTTTTAGGTGCGGCAAAATGCGTGACCGGGTCATGCACCATGATTGAGACCGGGACACGAAAGCTGCTGATCGACTGCGGCCTAAGGCAGGGGCGGGACGAAAAGCTTGCGCCGGTTAAAGACGGTTTCCCTTTTGAAGCCAGTGAGATTGACGCGGTATTGCTGACACACGCACACATAGATCATTCCGGGCTGCTGCCTTTACTTGTCAAAAAGGGTTTTACTGGCCCCATATATTGCACGGGCGCAACTGCGCATCTGTGTTCCATCATGTTTCCGGATGCGGGATATATCCAGGAAATGGAGGTCGAATGGGAAAACAGAAAACGTCGTCGTGCCGGGAAGCCGGAAATTGATCCGATCTATACAATCGAGGATGCCAATAAGGCTGTAAAAAACTTAAAACCATTCAGATATGGACAAACGGTTTCAGTATTTGCTGGTGTTGATGCGCGATTTGTTGATGCCGGGCATCTGCTTGGCTCTGCATCTATAGAACTGTTTGTTTCTGAGAACGGCAGCCGAAAAAAACTCGTCTTTTCGGGCGATATCGGCAATAAGGACAAGCCTATTATCAAAGACCCGCACTATATTAGTGAGGCAGATATTGTGTTTATGGAGAGCACATACGGAGACCGTCTCCATAAGGATACGGAAGATACGCGTACACAGCTGAAAAAAGTTCTGACTCGGGCGATTGCGCGCGGCGGCAATATTGTGATACCATCTTTTGCTGTGGGGCGCACGCAGGAGGTTCTCTACAGCTTATCCTTGATTCTCGAGGAAAAAAGCGTGCCGGGGCTTGATAGCATTCCTGTTTATATCGACAGCCCTTTGGGTATAGCGGCAACAGAGATATTTCAGGCCAGCAGTCAGGATTACTATGACGATGAGGCAATGGCATATAAGTCGGAAGGAGTGGAGTTCTTTTCCTTTAAAACGCTTGTGATTGCGCAGTCCACTGATGAATCAAAAGCCATCAATTTCGACACGCGGCAAAAAATCATCATTTCGTCGAGCGGCATGTGTGAAGCCGGCCGCATCAAGCACCATTTAAAGCATAACCTGTGGCGGGCAGATTCCACTGTGCTTTTTGTGGGGTATCAAGCCGTGGGAACCCTGGGGCGCGCGATACTGGACGGCAGGAAGAATGTCAAGATCTTTGGAGAAGAGATACATGTCAATGCTGCTGTTGAGCAGCTTGACGGTTTTTCAGGGCATGCTGACCAGGCAGGGCTACTGGAATGGATCGGCCACTTCCCGGCCAGCATAGATAGATTGTTTGTGATGCACGGTGAGGAATCCGTGTCGGCGGTATTCGCGGAGGAGCTGTTAAAGCGAGGCTATCCGGCTGTGGTGCCGGGTTTGTTTGAAACATATGATACCGAGAGCTTTGAGCAGATACCTTTGGTCACCGCGCCGATGCTCAAGACGGATACATCGCTCTCTGAGGTGCTGGCACTGATTGCCCGCAGAGTGGAAGAGGCGGACAGCGAAAAAGCGGGTCAGATGAGGGTGGAACTAGAAAATCTGATCAGGCGATGGGAGCAGAAATGAGCCATTTTTTGCTGCAAAAAGATATGACGTTTGCGGGTGATACCCCGCTTTATGAGCAGCTTAAAGACATCATCAAACACGGTATCAGTTCGGGGAGGCTCGTCCCGGGTGACCTGCTGCCCTCCGAAAATGAATTCTGCGAGAGCTATGGCATCAGCCGATCCACTGTCAGGCAGGCCTTTTCAGAACTCGAGGATGACGGGCTGGTGATCAGGATGCGCGGTAAAGGCAGCTTTGTTTCGCGTCCGAAAATAACGCGCAGCCTGCATAATCTCTATAGTTTTTCAGACGAGATTTCGGCAATGGGTTTTTTGCCGCGCTCGAAGGTGCTGGCATATGAGACCATTACGCCGGGAGATGAGATTGTGACACGCCTTGCTCTGACCGACCGGACAGAAAAAGTGTATAACATCACGCGGGTGCGCTATGCCGGTGAAGAACCGTTGGCGCTCGAAATGGCGTTTATACCCGTGCGGATATGTCCGGTTTTGTCGCGGGAAATGGTAGAGAAAGGCTCGCTTTATAATACACTGGTGCGTGAAGCCGGAATCACTATCGGCCATGCACAGGAAACCTACGAAACAATGCTGATGGGCGAAAATGAGGCGGTCTTGCTTGGCGTCCCCAAAGAGAGCTGCGCATTTTTTGTTCAGCGCGTATCATATACGCAAACCGGCGAGGTGTTTGAGTATACTGTCATGATTGTCAGGAGCGACAGATGCCGGTATGAGGTGGAGTTGACATCGGAAAACGTTCAGCTTTGCAGAAAAGTGGATTGACAGAGGTGTGCTATGACGAGGTTGATTCAAAAAAAGAAAGCAAGAAAAGGGTATGATGCGAAGAACCCTGTTGTGAGGAGCGCTGTATCGGTTCGCAGGGCAAGAAGCAACCGTAGAAAAGGCGTTTGGCCCTTCATCAGAAGGAATTATAAACTGCTTTCCATCGCCGCTGCTGTGGCAGTGGCGGGTGTTGTCTGTCTCTTCGTTTTTCTGGGCGGTACTGACCAAGCCGTTTCCGGACAGCCTGCGGAAACCGTAACGTCAGAATTGCCGGTTGAGCCGCCGACAGACACGCTGCCGGTTAGTGATGAAGTCTATGACTATTCTACCCTTGATCCGGATGTGCTGGCTGGGCTTGCTGGAACTGATGACGGTCTGTTTACAGATGACGAGTATATGGCCGATGCGCTGTTTGCCGAAGAGGGGTTGCGTATTGGCGTCACAATCGGCAAAATAAACTCTGAGCAGGAAGAGCTGATACTTAACAGACTGGAGCAAGCTTCCAACGCTGCTGAAAAGGATAAGCTGGTCTATCAGGTTTACTATTACAATGCGAACGGTGATTACAATCAACAGGTTCAGGATGTGAGGAGCCTGATCAAAAACAAGGTTGATGCCATTATTGTAGGTTTTAGCGATGTGACGAGCTTTAATATGGTGTCCATGATGGCCAAAGAAGAGGGGATCCCGGTGATTGCCTTCGACGCGCCAGTTGAATCCGGTTATGCCGTTAACGTGGTGGCAGACAATAAGGCCTGGGGTGACGTCTACGGGGATTTCATGGCGCGCAATTTGCCAGATGGCAAGGTGGTTGGGATCATGGGCAGTGAAAACGATGCTTCGGACAATGCCCGCAAAAGTGCCATCTACAACGCGTTAAAAGAGAACGACGATATTTCAGTGGCCGTGACAGCCTACGCATCGTGGAAGAAAGCCGATGCCAAAGCGGCAATGGCTGCCTATCTTGCAGACGGAGAAGCGGTTGACGGCGTGATCACGGAAGAGGGAATGGCAGAAGGGGTGCTGGATGCATTTTTGGAAGCAGGCACGTTGCCACAGGTGATGTGCGGCGATGCGACCGCAGGGTTTATTAAAAAATGGTATGCGCTCAAAAATAGCGGCCTGAATGTAACATCCGTAGCGAATAAACAAAACTCCACGGAACCAACACCTGCGCCGGTGTTGATGATCGCGCAGCCGGGAGAGATGATAGTGTGCGCGCAGCCGGCGCCTACAGCTTTGGGCGCCGTCGCCTTTGAAATCGCGGTGAGACTGGCGGAAGGGCGCAGATTAAAAAACGAGGGTCTGACATATGCCTATCGAGTGGGGACGCTGATCACTGATGATAATCTGAAAACCTATTACGATCAGATTAAGGATGAACATGACACTTATGTGATAACTGACTTGTTTGTCACAGCGGATATAGATATGCTGTTTGAACCGTCAGCCGGGCAAACCGAATAACGAGGCAGTTTTGTTTGGCGGTATTTTTAACTAATAGTAAAATTAAGGCCGTCATATTTCTTGACTTTTAG
>CAZNVX010000242.1:0-5401 GCA_964576225.1 uncultured Christensenellaceae bacterium | reverse complement strand
CTTGCCCGCGCCCGAATAGCCAAGTATCGCCGCCGTTTCGCTCCACATATCGCCGACAAAAGCATTGCTCATACACACCAGCGACGTCGCAGCCAGTATAAAGGCCAGATAAACACCCGTTGCCGCAATAATATAAATGGCTTGTCCCGTCACCCAGGTTCTGCGGTCAATGCGCATCAGATAAAACGGTGTCCCGCCGGATATAAACGGCATATCCGCCAGCAGCAGCACCAGCAGCAGCGACGAGAGCAGTATGGAATTGCTGTCGCCAAACGTCCACACAAACGCCTCGGCGATCTGCATCGTGGTTTCGTACTCCCTGGCAAAGCGCACCGCTTTGTCCGTCAGCAAAAAGCACAGTATAAACGCCAGCGCGAAGGTGATGACAATACGCGGATTCTTATGCCACTGGCGAAAATTATAGGCGGCCACCGAAAAGGCCTGTGTCAGCTGTTTTTTCATACCACCTTTATTTCTCCGGGCAGGCACGCGGCTTTTGATGCCCGGCTATACACTTCCTATTTTTTTTCGGGCGGCGACAGCAAACCCAAGCGATGCGATCAGCATCAGCTCCAGTATAAACACCATCACGCCCAGCGTCCCCAGCACCCAGTCCCCCGACGGATTGAGCCATTCCTTGGGGTACAGCACATACAGCCTGTCAAAATACCGCTCATACAGGATGATGAGCACATAATACAGAATGAACGGCGACGCATACGCCATATACCGGCTGCCCGTCAGCGTGGACAGCATCATCCCCAACACCGCCCAGAACGCGCCGGATAAAAAGAACAGCAGCAAACGGGACAGCAGCTCCGCGAAATACGGCGGCACCGCCTCTTTTGCCGCGGGCGCGGCCTCCATCGGCGTAAACACCAGCGCCGAGACCCCGTAAGAGAGCAGCACCCCTGCCGCCAGCACCAGCCCGCCCGACAGGGCGCAGGCGACGGTCTTGCCAAAAAGGTACTGCCTGACCGTGGTGCGGTGCAGATACTGCTTGATGTATCCGCTTTTCATATCATCGATAAAGCAGGCCGTATAGGGCAGCGCGCACAGTATGGGCAGCGCCATCGTCATGCCGTCCGCGTCCAGCGCAGTCAGCACAAGCCTGGCATAAAAGCCGTTTGGCTGAAGCGTCTCCGACCTAAACACCCCGATGATGCTGTCCAGCGATGAGATGAAGACGACCATCGCGATGCCGATCGCCGCGATGATAAAACCCCTGCCGCATAATGCGCGCCGGATATCCGATATAGCCGTGTGCGTGTTCATTTCTTTCATATGCGTTTGTTGTCTGCTGCCTTTGTCCAATATCATAGTTTTCAAGAAAAGTATGCGCTGACGCCCTCGCAAATGGCCGCTGCAACCTTCTTCTGATGATCCGGCTGACCCAGCCTGCGTTCCTCTTCCTCGTTGCTTAAGTATCCGCACTCCACAAGCACGCACGGCTGGTTCCCGCTCTTGAGTATATAAAGGTTTTCCGACCGCGCGGTGCCGCTGGCGTTGAGCGCTGTGTTCAGGCTTTCCTGCACGGCCTCGGCCAGCTTTTTGCCCCGGTCGGAGCCGAGCATAAACAGCACAAGCGGCCCCCACACCTTCGGATCCTGCTTAAAATTATTCATATGTATGCTGATGACGATATCCGAGCCGCTTTGCTCAATGATGCGCCGCCGCTCCGCCATATCCGACTTCTTGTCCGCCGCTAACGCGCCCTCATCCTCGCGCGTCATCACCACCCGCGCGCCGCACGCCTCGAGCTCGTCCTTCAAATACCCGGCCACAGCCAGATTCAAATCGTCCTCACGCAGGCCGCTGACGCCGATGGTGCCGGGGTCAAAGCCGCCGTGCCCCGCGTCCACCACGATCACGCGGCCGTCAATGCCCACCGGATCCGTCTGAGACGGCGTTGTGTCCGTTGTTTGAACAAGGCCCTCCGTCGTGTCCGGAAAGCTGCCCGTCTGTGTCGTTTTGGATGCCGCATCGGCCGGTGAAGACACCGGAATACCTTCACCGATCACCGCGAGCTCGGCGTTGGCCGCCTTTTTCAGCGCTGCCGCCGCATACACACATACGGCAGCGGTAAAGCCAATGGCCAGCAGCGCCCCCAATAGCTTCTTTCCGTTCAGCCGGTACCGGCGTCCGGGCGTCTTTGTGCCCCTGTTGTTCATGGTTACCCCCCACTATTGAATGATTCCACCACCATCCAATCAGGGTGTTTGCTGTGTCCGGCGGCTTGCCCGCCATGCCGCAAGTCCTTTGTTTTTTGTGATGACACCTGCCGACTCTCCGTATCATAATGCCGGAGCGGGCAACAAGTATTCATCGTATTGTAATCAAAATGTAAATTCCGCCGTCTTCGGTCAGCGGGAAAGCAGGCATGGCATGCCGGCCGCATACACGCCCGCTTCCCCATTTCATCTGTTTTGCTTTAAGCCGCCGGCCAAAAACGCTGGCGGCGGCCGCGCCGGTCAGCCCACAGGGCCCGGAACCCGTCTTAGAATTGTCCCGTCCAGCGCGTTGATGGTCAGTATCGCCTGTTCCCCGAGGTCGAACGTCCGCCGGCAGTCCTCGTCCAGCGACGCGTACAGATCGCTGCCCGCCTTGTCCTTATAACCGGCGTCAAACGTGGTGGTTTCGCTGCCGAAGAAATCCCACACCGGCACAAATATGATCTGATCCGGATGATCCTTCCATATTGTCGGCATGTAGCCCAGCCTTATCTCATCCACATTGACCGCGCGTTCCACCACCATCTCCTGCATGCCGATGTCTGAGAAACACCCTTCAATCACCGCCTGCCGGTTGAAAATCTCCATGATGTCTTCAAAGCCTTTGAGAGCAACCCCCTCGGCCAGCGTGTTGATGTCTGACTTTGGCGCTTTGATGTCTGCCAGCACCACACCGCTGTCATCCACACCGATAACCACTTCCACAGCCGGCCAGTTCACGGCATACTGGTCTTCATACGCGGTCCATTCCTCCTCCGTCATGCTGCCGCTCCAGTAGGCATACGTCGCGGGCACGCCGCCCAGGCTCCTGTTGAATGTAAACGCGTAGCACCCGGGCATCATGTCGCCGTCCATGCGCGACCGGTCATAGATGGATATGGCGTGCACCGCCGCGATATCCAGATAATCAAAGCCCATGTCCGCCACGGCCTGCCGGGCGATTTTCGCCGCTTCATCCTGCGATATCGTCACCCCGAAAAGCGGTTCTGAGGGAAGCGGCTCCTTTATGGTAAACCCGCCCAGGTTTCCCGCGCCTGCGTTGCGCACGGTAACATTCATAAGCTGGCCGTTGCGCCCAAAGATATAGACCTGCGCCGGCTCTTTTTTACCGGTGTCGGCGTATCCGTTGATCTCCACCAAGCCGTATTCCTTGTGGACAGTCACGCTCGGCATGCTGTAATGCCCCAGCGCCTGGGGGTCTGGCATGTCAGCCGGCACTGCAGACAGATCGAACAGCATATCAAGGTCAATACCCTGCCGCTTTGTCGTGGGCTCATCGGGCGCGGCTTGCAGGGCGGTCTGTATGCCCTGCTTTCTTTCTTCCAAACCGGTCAGCACATTGCCTTTGTCATAAGCCCCCATCTTTTCTTTTTCCTCGTCCGAAACCGCCTGAGCCTGGCCGTCCTGTTGCTTCAACATGGCGATCTCCGCATCAATCCGCAGCAGCTGCTCCTCCAGCTCCTCCCGGCTTGCGTACGTGTCCTCGCCGTAGATGTCCGCCGTCCCGACCAGCGTGTTGAGTATCCGCTCAAGATGTGTTTTGTCTCCCCCCTGCGGAACCAGCTGATATATCCCCCATGTATCCGTGGGCACGATCACCTGCGCGTCCACGTTGATGCTGATCTTTTTGGCTTCGTCACTCACCGCGCTCTGCCACGTTTCCGGCGCGGAATACCGGTGGATCACCGCCGACGCGTCGGGCGCGTTGCCCGCGATGGCCTGCTGCACGGTGTCGCCCGTTTTAGACTGCACGATGGGCTTCTCGGGCGTCGGCTGGCACGCGGTCAGCACACTGGCCGCCAGCAGCAGCATCGCCACGCACGCCGCGGCGAGCCGCCCTTTCGCATGCGTCCTGGTGCGACTGAACATGCCCCGTATGCGCTCTTCCATCGACTGCCGGCCGTCCGCCATGCCCATCGCGGCATACAGCCGCTGCGCGCGCTCACGCCCCGCAAACTGCAGCACCGTGCCGATATAGCTCTGCCGTGCACGCGCCCCCAGCTTCTCAAGAACAGCGCAGTCGCAAGCCGTTTCCATATCCTTGCGCATCAGCGTGAAGCACAGCCAGACCAGCGGGTTAAACCAGTACACGGCGCAAAGGCCGTTCATCAGCGCCATCACGGCCAGGTCACCGCGCTTGATGTGCGTGAGCTCATGCAGGCAGATATGGCGGAGCTGCGCGTCGCTTCGCGTCCCGATGTCTTCGGGCAGCGACAGCACAGGCCTTATCGCGCCCATCGCCAGCGGCACGCGGAGCACCGGCTGCATCACCACATCCACACGGCGCCGCATGCCCAGCTCGCGTCGGCACGCCTCAGACATCCGCATCACGCGCGCCGGCGGCGCCGCCCTGCCGGATCGTATCGCGCGCCTTAATCTTCTGGTATCAAGCAGCAGCCGCGCGCCCGCCGTGATCGCGCCCGCCGCCCATAACGCCAGCACAGCCGCCGCCCAGTCCATTTCAGCCGGCTTGCCGACCGCCCCGGCGGGCAGCTGCGCCGCTGTGTTCGGCTGCGAGAGCGCCATGGATGGCGTCTTGGGCGCCTGTGCCAAAGAGGTGTCGACGGCGGCCTGCACCGGCCGTTCATAGCCGCTGATACGCTGGCCGGACGCCGATTCATCGGCCTGTGCCTGCTCCACAGCAGCGGCGCTTTGAGATTCCGCCATCCATTCAAAAGGGCTTAAGTCGCTCTCAAACCCGAACGGTATGATCAGCTTGAGCACCACCACCGCCCAGAGCGCATATTGCAGCGCCGCCGATATCCGCTTCGCCAGCAGCCTGCGCGCCAGCAGCATCACCCCAAACAGCGCCGAAAACACCGCCGCGTTCACGGCCAGCGTGGTGAGTATGCTCTGCATCACCGCCGCTCACCGCCTTCCTCCTCCAGACGCGCCGCCAGCGCTTTGAGCTCCTCCATGTCTTTTTTAGACAGCTGCCCGTCTTCCGCCATCATCGCCACCAGCCTTCCGACCGAGCCGAAATAGCCCCTGCGCGATAACAGCTCGCTGCCCTCGGCCCGCAGCGCATCCTCCTTTGATATCCGCGCCATATAGAGCTTGTCCTTTAAATTGCGCTCCTCAGCGGCGATCAGCCCTTTTGTCGTCATGTTCCGCAAATACGTGTGATACGTCTTATAGCTCCAGTTAACCTCCGGCTGCTCCGCCTGAAC
>CAZNVX010000241.1:0-5411 GCA_964576225.1 uncultured Christensenellaceae bacterium | reverse complement strand
GTTCTGGCCCAACTGCTCGAAGATATTAAAGTGCACACAGACCCAAATCTGCTGGTCGGATTCGAATGCTGTGACGACGCGTCGGTCTATAAAATCAGCGATGAGCTGGCGTTGGTTCAAACGCTTGATTTTTTTCCGCCGGTTGCGGATGACCCGTACACGTTTGGTGCGATTGCAGCGACAAACGCGTTGTCCGACATCTATGCGATGGGAGCAGAGCCCAAACTGGCGCTAAACATTATGGCTGTTCCCGAGGATATGCCCAAAGAAACGGTTCATGAGATCCTGCGGGGCGGATATGACAAGGTCTATGAAGCGGGAGCGCTGATTACCGGCGGGCACAGTATTTATGATGAGGAGCCCAAATACGGACTGGCTGTGACGGGATTCGTACATCCGGAAAAGATACTGACGAATTCCGGTGCAAAACCTGGCGATGTTCTGCTGCTGACAAAACCTGTTGGCATCGGCGTTTTGACATCGGCAATGAAGGCTCAGCTGGCGGATGAAGAAACAAAACAATTCGCGTATAAGATGATGACAACGCTCAATAAGTCAGCTAAAGATGCGATGGTCAACTATGACGTGCATGCGTGTACGGATGTGACCGGCTTTGGCATGATGGGTCATCTGCTGGAGATGGCTCAGGGAAGCAACGTGGAGATTCATGTGGACGTTGAGCGGATCGACATGATTCCTGAAGCACTCGCGTTTGCACGCCTGGGCATACTGCCCGCCGGCATGTACCGTAACCGCAGCTTTGCCGAGGCTTTCGTGGAGCCCGGGAACACCGTGCTTGAGAAGGCCGATCTGCTGTATGATCCGCAGACCTCCGGCGGTTTATTGATTGCTGTCAACGCGAAAGATGCGGATGCGCTGCAAAATGATTTGAAAGGGTGTGTGCCTTCCGCGCAGCGCATCGGCAGAATCAGCTCTTACCGCGGCGGCAAGCGAATCATTCTGGAGTGAGACAATGAACTATAATCTCAAGCAGCTGGAGGCCTTTGCCGCGGTCGTGGAAAGCGGCAGCTTCACTGTCGCGGCAGAAAAGCTGTATCTGGCTCAGTCAACCGTGAGCGGCCATGTCGCCGCATTGGAAAAGGATATCGGCATGCCGCTGATCGTACGATCGGGAAAGCGTCAGATCATTCTGACCGATGAAGGGCGGCGTGTTTACGCCCATGCCAAAGCCATTCTTCAAAGCTGCGATCAGTTGTCGAAAGAGCTTGAAGAGCGAACCTCACTGGAGCTGGTGCTGGCCGCATCAACCATTCCGATGAGCTGCCTGCTGCCGGAGGCAATAGCAGCCTTCGCGCTGGTCATGCCGCATTGCCGGTTTACGCTATGCGGCGGAGACAGTGCGCTGACGCATGAGAAAGTGCTTGGCGGTGATGCGCAGATAGGTTTTGTCGGTGCTGTGCTGAACCGAAGAGAGCTCAATTATGATCTGCTCTGTGAAGACAGGCTGGTGCTGCTCACCCCCAACAATGAAAAATACCGTGCTCTGTGCAACAGCGGTACGCCCGGCAACGCGCTGCTCGGTGAACCGCTCATTTTCCGGGAAACGGGATCGGGGACGCAGCAGGCTGTGGATCGATTCCTGTGTGAGAACCGCATCCGTACTGAAGATATCCGTGTCATCGCGCGTGTTGACAGCAGTGATACCATATTGCGCACAGTGTCGCAGGGGCTGGGTGTTGCCATTGTATCGGAGCTGGCTGCCAGGATGGCTCAGAATGCGCTTATATTTCCGCTGGAAGGAAAGAGCACGGTGCGCTATTTTTATATGATCATCCCCAAGGACAGAAGGCTGACGAATACCGCGCGGACGTTCCGCGATTTCATGCTAAACCGCACAAATAAGCAATAACCAGAGAGTTAATCGGAAACGCCAATGAAATCTATTGTTTTATCAGATATTTGAATTGGCGTTCATTGTCATTGATTTCTATAATATTTATAGCAATGATCACCATAATCACTTGGGTTTTATATTGCAATCCATTATATACAGCAGCGGCATAGTGCCGGCAGAGGTCTTGGATGGAGTATATTGGCATTGATATCGGGTCGACCTTCTCAAAGATGACGGTAATGGGCGAAAACGCGCACATGCTGATGCAATGCGTGCAGCCCACCGGCTGGAGCAGCGTCCATGCGGCACAAGCAATTCGCAAAAAGCTGCTTGAATCTGGCATTGACTTATCGCGTGCCTGCTGTGTGGCCACCGGATATGGCCGGGAGGCCGTTTCATATGCCGATAAGACTGTGACGGAAATCACCTGCCACGCCAAAGGGGCATGCGAAATATTCGCGCGCCGGGATATGACAGTGATCGACATTGGTGGTCAGGATACAAAGATCGTCAGCATTGAAGGCGGTATGGTGAAGGATTTTATCATGAATGACAAGTGCTCCGCCGGCACAGGACGTTTTTTGGAAGTGATGGCCGGCACGCTGGCTGCAAGCATCAGCGATATGTGCGAACTGGCCGCGAAAGGCGGCTTCGCATCGATCAGCTCAATGTGTACGGTTTTCGCCGAATCCGAGGTCATCAGCCTGATCGGGAAAGGCGAAAAAAGGGAGAACATTGCGTTTGCCGTGGTGGATTCCATTGTAAAAAAGGTGGCCTCACAGGCCCGCCGGATCAGCGCCGGTAAGATTGTCGGCCTGACAGGCGGCCTTTGTGACAACGTCTATATAAGAAATGCGTTATCCAGAGAACTGCAAAGAGAAGTCATATCCGATGAAAAGGGAAGATATGCGGGGTCCATTGGCGCGGCGCTGTGCGCCATGAAGGAATGCAGGAAAAGCGGAGGCTTTGTTTTAGCGGATGAGTAAAGAAACGCGCGGGGGATATCGAAGATGGCTAAGGTTATTGTAAACGCGGCGGGCGAGCAGTGCCCAATCCCGGTTGTGAAGGCCAACAGGGCGCTCAACGAAATGAAAGAGGCCGGTGTGCTGGAGGTTCATGTGGATAATGAAGTGGCTGTCCAGAACCTTATGAGGCTTGCTTGTGGCAAAGGGCACACGGCAAAGAGCGAAAAGCAGCATGACAAACTCTTTATTGTTACGATGAATGTGGCCGCCGCGCCGAAAACAACTGCGCCCGAGCCTGAGGTCAGCTGCGTTCCCGATACAAGAGGAAACACTGTGGTGGCTATCGGTTCCGCTGCAATGGGTGGCGGAGACGATGAGCTGGGTAAAACACTGATGAAGGGGTTTATCTATGCGCTGTCGCAATTGGAAGAACTGCCCGGAACCATCATATTCTACAACAGCGGCGCGTTCATTCCTGTTGAAGGGGCTGTCAGCGTGGAGGACTTAAAAAGCATGGAGGCTCAGGGCGTCAATATCATGACATGCGGCACCTGCCTGAATTATTATGGACTGACTGAAAAGCTGGCGGTGGGGCAGATAGCCAATATGTATTCAATCGTTGAAAAACTCAATGGCGCGGCCAAGGTTATCAAACCGTGATTTACCTTGATAACGCGGCGACCACAGTGCGCAAACCGCCGGAAGTGACCGAAGCTGTTGTCCGGGCGATGAATACAATGGGAAATTCCTCCCGCGGTACACATGCCGGCAGTCTCGAAGCCTCGCGTATGATTTATGAAACGCGCCGCAAGCTTGCAAAACTCTTCTGCTGCAAACGCGCAGATCATGTGGTGCTGACGTGCAACGCCACTGAAGCGCTCAATATGGCCATCCACGGCGTCATCAACACCGGCGCCCATGTAATCACAACCGACTTAGAGCATAACTCCGTGCTCAGGCCGCTGTACCGTCTGGAAGACGAGCGGCGGGTGGAGCTGAGCTTCGTGGCGGCAGACCGACGCGGCAATGTTGATGATGCGGATTTCGAGACGCTGATTCGCAAGAACACACAAGCCATCATCTGTACACACGCCTCCAACCTGACCGGGAACATGGTTGATGTGGCGCGCATTGGTAAAACAGCAAAAAAGCATGGGCTGCTGCTTATCGTGGACGCGTCTCAGACGGCAGGCTGTTTCCCGGTGGACATGGAGGCGATGGGCATCGATATACTCTGTTTCACCGGCCATAAAGCGATGATGGGGCCGCAAGGCACGGGTGGGATGTGCATCCGTGAAGGCATCAGTATCCGCCCGTGGAAGGTGGGCGGCACCGGTGTGAGCACCTACAGCAAAACACAGCCCGAGCAGCTCCCGGCGCTGCTGGAGGCGGGCACGCTGAACGGTCACGGCTTGGCAGGCCTTTCTGCCGCAGTGGACTATATCAACTCGGTGGGCATCCCTGCCATTCGGGGCAAAGAGGACGCGCTGACCCGGCGCTTTTATGACGGCGTTTCCGGTATCGATGGTGTGACGGTATACGGTGATTTTTCGCCGGCGCACCATGCGCCCGTGGTCGCTCTGAATATTCGTGACTACGATTCCGGCGCGGTTTCCGATGAATTGTCTGTCACATATGGCATCGCGACCCGGCCCGGCACCCATTGCGCGCCGCGGATGCATCAGGCGCTGGGCACAACCGGGCAGGGAGCTGTCCGGTTCAGTTTCGGATGGTATACGGAAACAGATGACGTTGATGCTGCTATTTATGCGGTGAAGGAGCTGGCCGGATGAGACCCAAGCAACTCAGATTGATTGTGACGTTTCATACGACCACATCCGCGATGGCCATGGAGCGGATTTGCATGGAGAAAAAGGTTCCCGGAAGGCTCATCCCTGTTCCGAGAGATATTACCGCGGGCTGCGGGATGTCGTGGTGCGCGCCGATGGAAGCGAGAAGGGATATTGAGACGGCGGTCAGTGAAGCCGGCATTGAAACGGCCGGCTGGTACGAGCTTTTGGTGTGATAACAGAGAATTAGATATATGAGGAGGATGGTTATATGTCTGATTATGTGCAGATGTGGAAGGATCTTGGGATGGATCTGGAAAGCCACGATATGCTCTGCGAGGTGCTGCCCACCGCCGTCGGCGATGTTTTTCTAACCCAGGAGAACCGCCCGGCCGGCATGGATTTTTGGGATCTCGTGATATCCGAAGTGCACGGCATCCGTCCGGCGGAGCTGATGGAAGCTCAGAAGAAGGGACAAAAAGTATTCGGTACATTTTGCGTCTATGTGCCGGATGAACTGGTGATTGCGGCAAACGGTATTGTCACAGGCTTATGCGGCGGCTCCCAGTTTTGGGTACCCGCCGGGGAAACCGTTCTGCCAAAGAGTACCTGCTCGCTGATCAAAGCTTCTGTGGGCGCGCGGTTGGGCAGAACTTGTCCCTTTTTCCGCATTGCGGATATTTACATAGGCGAAACAACCTGTGACGGCAAGAAAAAAGCATATGAAATCCTCGGGGAAGATGTCCCCATGCACATCATGGATGTGCCTCAGATGAAAAGGAAAAAGGATATTCTCAAGTG
>CAZNVX010000240.1:0-5412 GCA_964576225.1 uncultured Christensenellaceae bacterium | reverse complement strand
TGACGAGATCAAAAACGGCGTGACAGGCAAAACGTTCGCCTGTTTCGAGCCGACGCTTGATTACGTGGTGGTCAAGTTTCCCCGCTGGCCGTTCGACAAATTTACACAGGCCAACAAACAGCTTGGCACGCGCATGAAGGCGACAGGTGAAGTGATGGCCATCGGCGCCAATTTTGAAAGCGCTTTTTTGAAGGCTGTGCGGTCTTTGGAGCTCAACCTGTACTCCCTTCAGTTTCCTTTTGCGGACGGCATGAATGAAAACGAACTGATATCAAGAATTTGCAAGCAGGATGATGAACGGATCTTTTTTATTGCGGCTGCTCTGCGTGCCGGTATCAGCATAGACCGCATTCATGAGCTGACTCGGATTGATTTTTGGTACCTGACCAAGCTTCAATCAATCATTGACCTTGAAGAGTACTTTTGCAGATACGGAAAGCCCGCTCTTACAAAGGAGACGATAAGGAAAGCCAAACGCATGGGTTTTTCGGACAGAGCGATCGCTAAGTTCTCACAAAGCACGGAGAAGGATATCAGGTTGATGCGGATGCAATGGGGCATACGCCCAACCTTTAAGATGGTGGATACGTGCGGCGCGGAGTTTGATGCCGTCAGCCCGTACTATTATTCGACATACGATGAAGAAAACGAGGCCAGGAGACCGGACAAAAAAACGGTTGTCGTTTTAGGGTCCGGGCCGATCCGCATCGGCCAGGGTATTGAGTTTGACTACTGCAGCGTTCATTGCGTCTGGGCGCTCAAACAAGCCGGATACGATACCGTCATCATCAACAACAACCCTGAGACGGTATCCACTGATTTCGACACCTCAGACCGTCTGTATTTTGAACCGCTGACGCCTGAGGAGGTGGGCAATGTTTTGGAACAGGAAAGCCCTGTTGGCGTTGTTGTGCAGTTTGGCGGTCAGACCGCGATCAAGCTGGCCAGGCATGTGGAGGAGATGGGATACACCATTATCGGCACGCCGCTTAAAAGTATAGACCGCGCTGAGGACAGAAAAGAATTTGAAGCATTGCTGGAACAGCTTAATATCCGACGCCCCAAAGCGGCCACGGTTACAACGGCTCAGCAGGCCGTGGATGCGGCGGCGTCGCTGGGTTATCCGGTGCTCGTCAGGCCCTCCTATGTGCTGGGCGGTCAGGGTATGGAGATCGCTTACAGTGAGGCCGATATCCGGGAGTATATGAGCATCATTGGCCGCTACGAGCAGGAGCATCCGGTGCTGGTGGACAAATATATGACGGGATTAGAGCTGGAGGTGGACGCCATCAGCGACGGCCATGACGTGCTGATTCCCGGCATCATGGAGCATATTGAGCGTGCGGGTGTACATTCGGGGGATTCCATCTCCGTGTATCCTGCACGGCGCATCACGGAAAAACAGCAAGATGAGCTGATCGATATCACGCGGCGGCTGGCGCTGGCTCTTGAGGTTAAGGGGATTGTCAATATTCAATATGTAATATCCGGCGGCCAGATCTATGTGATCGAAGTCAACCCGCGCTCCAGCAGAACTGTGCCGTACATCTCCAAGGTCACCGGTGTGCCGATGATCACGCTGGCGGTCAGGGCGTCGCTGGGTGAGTCGCTTGGCAGCATGGGGTTTGGTACCGGTTTGTTTCCGAAAGGGCGCATAACCGCTGTGAAGGTGCCCGTTTTCTCGTTCGAGAAGCTGACGGACGTGGAGGTGAGCCTTGGGCCTGAAATGAAATCCACGGGCGAGGTTCTTGGCATATCAGAAGATTATGCCGAGGCGCTTCTGAAGGGATTGACCGCTTCAGGGCTGTCGCTCCCCAAGAAGTCGGGGGCTGTGCTGCTGACAGTCTCTAACAATGACAAGCAGGAGCTTATCTCCATCGCGGCGATATTGGATTATCTGGGTTACGATATCTACGCAACCCCGGGGACAGCCAACGTCCTCAACTTCAATTTCGTGGCATCCAGCACCGTGTCAAAGATCTCAGACGGGCCGGATATCAGGAATCTTGTGGAAAGCGGGCATCTTAAGCTGATTCTCAATACCCCCACAAAAGGCCGCCGCGCCGACAGAGACGGGTTTAAGCTCCGGCGCATGGCAGTGGAGCACCGGATTCCGTGTATCACGTCGCTGGACACCGCACGCGTGTTGCTGCAGAGCATGAAATCAGGCTGGACTGACGCCGACCTAAAACCCGTCAGCCTGACAGACATACAGGAGTAAAGGATGCTTAAAAACGTAAAAGCGCTCATCAAGAGTCATGAGAAAATCGCGGACGGTATATACCGGATGGTGTTGTACTGCCCTGAAGCCGATTTGGTTCATTTCATTCCAGGGCAGTTTGCGCATATACAGATACCCGGACACAACGAGCTGCTGCTCAAACGCCCCATCAGTATCAACGCTTTGGACGAATCGGCTCATACGGTGACGCTGATCTATCAGGTGAAAGGAAATGGCACACGCGCCCTTTTGACGGCATTACCTGGCACCAGCCTCTATGCCATTCTGCCGGTGGGCCGCGGGTTTCATCTCTCCGCATCGGACAAAAAAGTGTTTCTGGTGGGTGGGGGTGTTGGTATCGCGCCGTTACCCACAGTGGTTGCAAGATGGCCTGACAGGCAATACGAGGTGTTTCTTGGGTACCGCAGCCAGCCGTTTGCCTATTGCCAGAATGACTTTACCACATGCGATATGGTTCACGTGGCTTCAGACGACGGCACGATCGGAGAGCCGGGTCTTGTAACTTCGATGATTAAAAAGAATCTGCATGCTGACCGGCCGGATATTGTGCTGGCCTGCGGGCCTACACCTATGCTGCTTGCACTCAAAGAGCTGCTCGGCGGGACAGGCATACGCTGTCAGGTATCCATGGAACAGCGGATGTGTTGCGGTTTTGGCGCCTGCGCGACCTGCGTCTGCGGCATCAATACACCGCAAGGCATGGATTACAAAAAGGTATGCGTTGAAGGGCCGGTTTTTGACTTGAGCGAGGTGGTGCTCTGATGGCGGTTAATATGACGGTTGATCTGTGCGGTGTGACGCTCAAGAATCCTGTGATCGCTGCGTCCGGCACGTTTGCATTTGGACGTCAGCACGCATGGTTTGTCGATGTGAACCGGCTTGGCGGCATTTCACTCAAATCGATCACCCCCGAAAAACGGGTGGGCAATCCGCCGCCGCGTATTGCCGAAACCACCTCTGGCATAATAAACAGCGTTGGCCTGCAGAATCCGGGCATCGATGAGTTTCTGGCGGTGACGATCAAAGAGGTGGAGGCGCTGGATACAGCAGTGATTGCAAACGTGGCCGGCAGCCGCATTGACGATTATGTAACAGTCGCCCAACGCCTCAATGATACGACCATTGAGATGCTCGAGCTCAATGTTTCCTGCCCGAATGTAAAGCTGGGCGGTTTTAGCCTGGGAATGAAACCGGAATCAGCGGCGGAATGTGTGCGCCAGGTCAAAAGCGCGTCACAAAAACCGGTAATCGTAAAGCTGACGCCTGCGGCGGGCGATATCGTCAGCGTCGCCAGAGCGGTGGAGCAGGCCGGCGCCGATGCGGTGTCGCTGATCAATACAATACCCGCGATGGCGGTGGACGTGTATACGCGCAGGCCGATACTTGCCAGCGTGACGGGTGGCCTGTCCGGACCGGCTATCATGCCCGTGGCGCTCAAGATGGTTTATGATGTATCCCGCGCTGTCGGTATACCTGTTATTGGTATGGGCGGTATTATGACGGGAGAGGACGCAGCCGCGTTCATGCTCTGCGGTGCAACCGCTGTGATGACCGGCACCGCCAATCTAATAGACCCCGGCGCATCGCTGCGTATCATCGAAGAGTTGGAAGAATATGCACAGGATATGGGAATAGAAAACATTGCCGCGCTGACAGGCGCGATGGAGGTTTAAATGAACAAAAACGAGATACTCGATATTTTCCGCGAAACAGGCGTGATGCTTGAAGGGCACTTTTTGCTGACCTCCGGCAGGCATACAAACCGCTACATGCAATGCGCCAAGCTTTTTCAGCGTGCGCAGATATCCGAGCGTTTTTCAAAGCAGCTTGCGGCTAAGTTCAGTGACGTTGATATTGTGGCGGGGCCTGCCATAGGCGGAATCATACTGGCCTATGAAGTTTCAAGGCAGATCGGCGTCCCGAATATTTTCGCGGAACGTGAAAACGGAAAGATGAGCCTGCGGCGCGGTTTTAAAATTGATAAGGGCGCTCGCGTGCTTGTTGTGGAAGATGTGGTGACCACGGGCGGCAGCGTCAGAGAGGTGATCGACCTGATCAGAAATCTGGGCGGTGCGGTTGCCGGCGTGGGCTGCATTGTGGATCGTTCAAATGGAGACGTTGACTTCGGCGTGCCGTTTGAAGCCGTGCTGTCCATGGAAGTTATCTCATACCTGCCGGAAAAATGCCCGTTATGCAAACAAGGAAGCGCGCCTGTTAAACCGGGCAGCCGCGGATTGCAGTGATTGTATAAGTATATATACAGTGAAAGGACGGCAAACTCAAGCTGTCTTTTTATTTTTGGCTGCGCCGGCTAATACTAATACAACGACATTGTTTTAGGAGGACAAAATGATCAGAACAGATCTGGCCATGGAAGCCGCGGAAAACGCGGGTCAAATCCCCGGCGTATCAATGATCAACGATGAGGTTATGCCCGGGCTCACGCGAGTGCGTGTCACGGTGGAAACACCGGAAGGGGAGCGCGCCATCGGTAAAAAGTGCGGCATTTACGTGACGCTGGAGGCGCCTGCGCTGGCTCAGGGTGATGCCGACCTGGACGAAGGCTGTTCAAAAGCGCTCGCGGAAGAAATCAGGCATATGGCTGGAGACGCCATCAACGGCAATGTGCTTGTTGTGGGGCTGGGAAACCGCATGGTAACGCCCGATGCACTCGGCCCGGCTGTCTGCGATTCCGTGTTTGTCACACGGCACATTCACGAATACGCGCCCGACGAAATCGACAGCCGTATCGGCATCGTCAGCGCCGTTGCGCCCGGTGTACTCGGCATCACAGGGATCGAGACGGGAGAAATTATTGGCGGCGTCGTCCAACACCTCAAGCCGTCTTTGGTGATTGCGGTGGACTCTCTGGCGTCTCGGGCACTAGAACGCGTACGGACAACGCTGCAGGTGGCCGATACCGGTATCGCTCCCGGGGCGGGCATCGGCAACAAGAGGAAGGCCATCGACAAGGAAACGCTGGGTGTGCCGGTGCTGGCTGTTGGCGTGCCCCTCGTTGTATATGCCTCCACCATTGCGCAGGAGCTTATGGAGACGGCGCTGCAGCAGGCGCCCATAGATTTGAGAATGAACGACAAGCTGCAAAAAGTGATGGCTGGCCTGAACGATGTGGACGGGGCAGACTTGATTGTTACGCCAAAAGAGATCGA
>CAZNVX010000239.1:0-5423 GCA_964576225.1 uncultured Christensenellaceae bacterium | reverse complement strand
GAGCATGCCCATCAGCACACCGGCCACACCTTCCATAAACTTAAGTATCACATTGCCGGTAAACCCGTCACAGACGATGACATCATAATCCCCGGATACGAGATCGCGTCCTTCAGCGTTGCCGGAAAAGTTGACAGGCATCTCTTCTATCAGCTTATAGGCCGCCTTGGTCAGCTCATTGCCCTTTTCAGCCTCGGCGCCGTTACTCACCAGCCCCACGCGCGGCGCCGCAACGCCCTCCACCTTTTGCATGTACAGGCTGCCCATCAGCGCAAACTGAGCCAGAAAAGATGGGCGGCATTCGGCGTTGGCACCGCAGTCTATCAGCAGCGCCTTCCCTGTTCTTGTCGGCAGTATCGGCGCAAGAGCCGGCCTTTTCACATTGGGAAGCCGTTTGACAATCAGCGTGGCGCCTGCGATGGCCGCGCCCGTGCTGCCCGCCGTGACAAGCGCGCCGCCTTCGCCGGCCTGCAGCAGCCTTAACGCCTTAACAAGCGATGAGTCTTTCTTGCGGCGAATCGCCTCCACAGCCGGTTCCGCCATATCTATAACTTCTGCCGCGTCCACTATATTTATGCGTGCAGGGTCGTATTGATGCTTTGACAGCTCCGTCTCAATCTTGTCGCGCTGGCCTGTAAGGATAATCCCGAGTTCTGGTATTTCCAAAAGCGCATTCACGCAGCCTTCGATAATGGCATGCGGTGCGTTGTCTCCTCCCATCGCGTCGACAATGATTTTCAAACGGGTACCTCGCTCACTTCATTTATATAAGGGTAGTATATAAAAAATACAAAGCCATTGCAACAACTTTTCTTTGTCGGTTTTCCCATTAAGCAAATAGCTTTATTAGGCCTGTCAGCAATTCTGCCGCAGCCTGCCGAAAGCAAATTAAAAGGGCGCCGTTCTACGGCACCCAAGGACACAACGCATCATGTGCCTAACGCGACTTTTCAGCTTTTTCGGTATTCATCACATGCCTGCCGTTATAGTAGCCGCACGTGGGGCAAACCCGATGAGTCAGCTTCATCGCATGGCACTGCGGGCATTCCCCGATGCCGGGCGCCTCAAGCTTGAAGTTCGCCGACCGCCTGGAATTTCCGCGCTGTTTGGATGTTCGTCTTTTTGGTACCGCCATCTATCCTACACCTCCTCATCGTCGTACAGTTTTGACAGACCCGAAAACGGATTTGTCTCGTCCGCCTCAGGGCAACTGCAGCCGCCCACGTTCAAATCCACCCCGCACCGGCTGCACAGGCCTTTGCAGTCCTGCCGGCAAAGCAGCTTTGTGGGCAGGTTCACAACTATGTTGTCTTCCAGCATCTGCGTCAGATCGATGACCTCGTCCTGATACGCGTATATGCCTTCCTCAGGCTGCTCTTTATAATACTCGGCAAAATCAAAGCCGATCGTATACGTAAATGTTTCTAAGCATCTTGCGCAATTCACCGGTGACTCCGCCCTAAAATGGCCTGTCACGATCACGCCTTCGCCGTCATACCGCCAGCCCGCCGTCACATGGACGCCGTCCGGAAAGTCATATCGCTCACCGAGAAAATCAAGACCCGGCATCGCTCCGTGATATTCCGTCGTAAACTCTTCGCCCGTGTTGCGAACCGCGTCTGCAATGTCGATTTTCATCTCCAACACCTGCTCCCGGGCATTCGTCAACGAGTAGAATTATATTTTAAGCGCGGACTTCTGTCAACTCTTTTTTGGCACACCCGCTGGACAAAAAAGCGCTCTCTTTCTTTGGATTACATCTCCGATGCGTTCCAGATACAGGCGCAGATCCTTGATGCCTGCCGCGCGTTCAATGCGCGCTTCATCAAAATAAAGCTTTTTTGATATCGCGCCCGCGCCGAAAGCCAGCACATCGCATAGCTCTTCCATGTTGTCAATGTTGTATCGGCACGCCTTGCCGGGCAGCGCGTATCCGGCATTTTCCAGGCTGCCCCTCATGTATTTCTGGCGGTACATATAATACGCGCGGTAACCCGCCTGCTCAAGCATGCGCCGTGCCCGGTCAACCGCCTCCGCCGTCTGCGCGTCCGTGGGCAGGGCGTCCATATTCTTTGCGGCGAATGCCGACGCCCGTTTCACGGCAAGTGTGTGCACTGTGATATTCGCGGGCAGCAGCCCGATAATGGGCTCAATCGTCGCTTCAAGCCGCGCAGCATCCTCGCCCGGCAGCCCCGCAATCACATCCACGTTGATATCAAAGCCATATGCTGCGGCCAGGGCATATGCCTCAAAAAACATCCGGGCCGTGTGCCGCCGCCCGATACGCCCAAGCGTCTCGTCACACAGCGTTTGCGCGTTTACACTGATGCGCCCCGCACCAATTTCCTTGATGATGCGCAGCTTTTCGGGCGTGATGGTATCCGGCCGCCCCGCCTCCACCGTAAACTCGTCCGCCTCCTTGGCAATCTGCGCCGCCCGCATCAGCACCGTTTCAAGATGGTTTGCAGACAGCGCGGTGGGCGTCCCGCCGCCCACGTACACCGCGCGCACGCGCCGGCTGCCGATCAGGCTTTCCGCTTCCGACAGTTCTGTCATCAAAGCATCCACATACTGCGCCTCGGCGCCCTTGAACACATCCGGCACGGACGAAGCAAACGAGCAGTAATCGCACCGGGTCACGCAAAATGGAATGCCGATATACACATCCATCTCGTCCCGGCCGGGGTCAAGCCCCGCCTGCGCCTCCACAATGCTTTTTGCAAACGCATATTTCTTTGGCGAAACGTCAAATGTGTCCAGAAACAGCCGCTTCGCCATTTCTTCCCCCAGCGCCGTCTCGCTGTCTCGCAGCAGCCGTGTGGGGCGCACACCCGTGAGCGACCCCCACGGCATTGCCGTTCCAAAGTGCGAAAAAAGCGCCCTGTAGGCGCTGATTTTGACCGCCCGCTTGGCTGCCCGCTTTTTTTCCAGCTCCCCCTGCGGCGCAGAACACGAATAAGCGTTTTGGGATACCGGCTGCCCGGACAAGTAAAGCGCCGCCCGGCTTGTCAATATGCCGTTGGCTTCACAAAATTCATGCACCACACTGTATCCGTCGCCGAGCGGTACCGGCGTCTCCAGCAAACCGATGCGCCGCGTATCGATGAACAGCCGCAGCTCTTCGCATATGTCGCCGAAAAACTGCGGGGTTTGCGTATACAGCGCGGTCATCGGGCCAGATACGGGTTGCTTTTAAATTCGGCGGCCAGCGTGGTCTTAATACCGTGTCCCGCGTAGACGGTGTAATCCTTTTTCAGCCCGCCCAGCACGCTGTGCAGAGAATGACGGTACTCGTCTGCATCGCTACCCGGATAGTCGGTGCGTCCGCAATACATATAAAACAGCGTGTCGCCGGAGAACAGCGCATCCCCCGTGATGTAACAGACACTGCCGCCCGAATGACCCGGCGTATGCAGCACCTGCACCGGTATATCCGCCGCCACAATGGTGTCGCCGCCTCTCAATACGATATCCGCCTCCACCGGCGGTATATTCGCGCCCGCCAGCGTGGCCAGGCAGTCGTCGTTGCTCGTCAGCATCGAAAGATCGCGCTCATGCACGCACAGTTTTGCGCCCGTATATTCTTTCAGGGCGGCTGCAGCACCGATATGGTCAAAATGACCGTGTGTCAGCAGAATATGCGTGACTTCGACAATGCCGTTGTATTCCAGATATGACCGGATGCGCTCGAAATCTGCGCCCGGATCTATCACAAATGCTCTTTTTGCGTAATCCTTGAACACGATGAATGCGTTTGCCTGCATGATGCCTGTCGCCACCTGAACGACCTTCATGTTGTCACCCCTTTTAAAAACTGCGACGGGAATCCAGCAGTATCGTCACCGGCCCGTCGTTAATACTCAAAACATCCATATGCGCGCCAAACGCACCCGTCTGTACGGGCAGCCCCAGGTCCCGAAACGCCGCCACGCACTTTTCATACAGCTCTTCTGCCTGCGCCGGCGGCGCCGCGCGCATAAAGTCCGGCCGGTTGCCCCGCCGCACATCTCCCAGAAGCGTAAACTGCGAAATCACCAGCAGCGCGCCGCCGATATCCGCCACGCTTTTCGTCATCCTGCCATCCTGTTCAAACACGCGCAGATTCGCCGTCTTGCGCACGATGTATGCCATATCATCCGGCCCGTCGTCCTGTGCCACGCCGACCAGCACAAGCAGCCCCTGCCCTATCTGCCCGACGACCTTTTCCTGAATTGTCACGCGCGCTTCCGATACGCGCTGCACTGCCGCGATCATTTGTGGATGCGGTATACGTCCCGCACGCCCGCGATGCTTTTGAGCCCTTTGAGTATACCGTCCAGCTGAGATATATCGTTGATCTCAAAGCCAAACACCATATTGGCCGTACGGTTTTTACCCATACGCGCGTTCACCGCCGTGATGGAGAAGCCCATGCTGAACAGCTTGTTGGAGACCTCCGCAATCAGGCCGTTACGGTCGTCCGCAATCAACTGAATTTCTACATTATAGGACGAACTCTCGCTGCTCGACCACGCCACATCAATCATCCGCCCGGATTCAAAATCCTCGGTGGTGACGTTGGAGCAGTCGCTGCGGTGCACCGATACGCCGCGTCCGCGCGTGATATACCCCACGATACTGTCCCCCGGCACAGGATTGCAGCATTTGGCAAAACGCACCAGCATGTCGTCGTAACCCCTGACGATCACGCCGCTCGCCTCGCCCGGTCTGCGCGTGCGCGCCTGCGTCGCAGGGCGCTCCGGCAGCGTCTTGTTGTCCCGGCGGTATGCATCGATCAGCTTGTGCAGGATCTGGCCGGTGGTGATGCCGCCGTAACCCACCGCCGCATAGATATCTTCCGGGGTGGACAGGGTAAACTTCTTGTAGACGTCCTTGAGCCATTCCTGTTTAAACAGCGCTTTGAAATCGTAACCGCGCCGCCGCGCTTCTTTCTCCAGCATTTCGCGGCCCTTGACGATGTTCTCCTCTTTGAGCTCCTTGCGGAACCAGTTTCTGATTTTTCCTTTAGCCTGAGATGTTTTGGCAATTTTGAGCCAATCGCGCGACGGGCCCTTGGATGCGGATGACGTTAAAATCTCGACAATATCGCCGGACTTGAGTTCATACGAGAGCGGCACCATCTTGCCGTTTACCTTGGAGCCGGTGCACTTGTTGCCGATCTCGCTGTGGATACCATACGCAAAGTCCAGCGGCGTCGCACCCTGAATGAATTCCTTGACATCGCCCTTGGGCGTAAACACATACACCTTGTCGGAGAAGAAGTCAATCTTGAGCGTCTCCATAAACTCGCGCGAATCGCCCGTGTCCGTCTGCCATTCAAGCAGCTCGCGCAGCCAGACGAGCTTTTTGTCCATGTCGCTCTGCGCTGAGCCTTCTTTATAGTTCCAGTGCGCCGCGATACCGTACTCCGCCGTCGAATGCAT
>CAZNVX010000238.1:0-5424 GCA_964576225.1 uncultured Christensenellaceae bacterium | reverse complement strand
ACCATAGAAAAGATGTACGCTATTCCAGCCGCGAAGCAACCCGCTCCGGCGTAGGTGTAGTCCAGTGCCGCATTGTCAATAAGACCCAGGCACCACAGCAGCATGGGCAGGGCGGCAAGTAGCATCAGTATGGATGAAATCCGCAGAAGTATTCGTTTTCGCGGGCTATTATTTGGTATGCCATTCATACTCATAAGCTGTTGCAATTATTTGATTACCACCGGTAAACCCGACCACAATATATACCTTATCGCCATCGGCTGACCCTGCGGGCATCGTGCCGCCAACCGTGACTCGCATACCCGTGTAGCCGGTGTTGGTATCGTTTTTTTCGGTCCAGATATATGATTTTGTGTGCTTTTCCGTAATATCATAAAAAGATGTGTCCGTACCGTATGAGACAAAGGGATCGTCATGGTTGATAGGCGTAATAGCGGCCCCCAAGGACGCCCCAAGATGGAAGCAAATGTTGCTTGATGTGTTTGCCTTGATACTCAAATCCAAGGTAACCGGCTCTCCTCCCGAATACCGTCCATTTGGGCTGCTTGCGGTTCCTATATTCTCAACAAATTCGCCCTTGCAATTATCGTGGGTGCTACCGGAGTAACTGTAATCAAATGTTGTTTTGCATCGATATGTGTAGCTTCCGCTGCCACCACTCCATGATTCTGAATAGGAATCGTCAGCTGCGCTTGTTTCATACTTGTTATCAAAGCTTCTGACAAGCAGCCAATACCCCTCAGTCACCGCTTCCGCCTTTTTCAGATAACCCTGCTCCCGCATCCAGTCATAAAACTTGGTTCTGTCCTTGCCGTAGCCCAGCCACATGGCAACTGCCATACTCAGATTATCTTCACGGTTTTTTTCACTTCCAAAAACGGATATATCCCCGCCTACCATTTTCAAAATGACTTGTCGAATGGTAAATAGCGACTTCAACCTCTGCTCAATAGTCATGTCATATTTATATCCGTTTTCAAGGCGGTTGAGCAGGTTAGCATCCTTAAAGCTCCCAATGATCTTCTCATATTCCGTAGCCTTGGCTTCAATCAGCTTCTCATTTGCCAGCCTTTTATCGAATTGTTCCTTTAGATCGGCTTCCACATAGTCTTCTAGCATTTTGATTTCAGCATTGGTCAGACTGTCTTTTCCGTGAAGTCTGCGCCAGGCTTCCTTCTTTTCGCTTAAAAGGCGGTTGTAATACCCACGCATCTGGATTTTAAGCGTTTCCCAGTCGCCGGAGTTAAGCGTATATCCGTAAGCGCCTTCCTTTGCAAGCCCTGCATACGACTTGTAAGCACATTCCATCTCATAATCTTTCCACGCCATAATACCTTGCTCTACCGCTGCCTTGCTTAAATCCCCTATGGATTTAATCGCAGTCACTGCGCCGCCAGCAGCACCGCCAAACAGGGTAACGCCTAAATCGGTGAACTCCACCACAGCTGTTTTATAATCCCCATTATAAAGAGCCTCTGCGCCTTCGGTGAGTGTGCCCAATTTGCCTAAGCCCTCCATTAGGCTCTCCTTAACAAGAGGATTTTCCTGAACCATATCAATTATGGCTTCGGCAAGAATCTTTCCACATTCATAGGTTAATGCCTCTATATCACCTTTTGCCGCAAGCTCTTGCGTTGTCGGAATAATGTTCATCTCCAAAGCACGGTCAATAATAATTTCACGCGTTTCGCTGGCATAAAGCCCAACTCCATCAAAATAATCATTGCACACTGCTTTTATCTTTTCGATATAAGTTGGATCTTTCACTTCGTTGCTGACAGAATCCACCGCCATTTTGTGAGCGTAAAGCTTGATTTGTTCTTCTCTGTTCATCAACTTGCCACTGTATGATGAAAAATGCCATGTTTCAAATTCCAAATATCCCTCGGAAAGGCGAACAGGGTCGGGGATAATCGGCTCCCATTCGCTGCCGTTCCAATATGCCATGACCGTTCGGTCAAAGCTCTCGGCATCGGGGATGTTTTTCTTATCAAGCTTCATGGTGATTTTCACCGGCTGATTCAGGCGCACCTTCTCCATGCCCTCAACGCTGATATCTATGGGAGTAGTGAGCAAGACGTCTTCTCTCTCGGAGGCTTTCGCCACGATGACACTTACATCCCCGTCAAAAGCTCCAGCAGGAACCGATACTATCCAGCCGTCCTTTTTCAGATTCCCGATTTCTGCTCCTTTGTCCGAAGCAATTTGGGTTGAGGCAAAACCACTTTCTCCACATCCTGCAAGACCTGCTATAGCGGACAGCAGCATGACGACTACAAGCAGAATAGATAATATTTTTCGTTTCATTGCGCAAAGCTCCTTTCTGTCGGCTTACTCAACCGCAAAGCTGAACCTCAAATCCGGCGCGACGTTGACAAAGCCGGAGTAATAGTGCATGGTGACCTCGCTTTTGTCGGTCTGCCGTTGATAGACCATCCAGCCGCCGGTGGATTCGCCAGGGGCAAGCTCTATGTCCTCCATATACCGCTCGTTCCTGTCAGCCACATCCGACATCACCTGTGAATTTTCCTCCGATGTCATGTCGCTATCGTCCCCGGTGAGCCCTTCCTCGTAGATAATATAGATATCCTTCTTGTTTGGGGAATCTATGGGTTCGCCGGAGACATTTGTGAAGGTAAACCAGACCTTCACATATTCAAAGCCGTCCTTCGGCCTTGAAAGCATACCTGTATAATCGAAAGGCTCCGCCCCGTCAATAGTGATGGAAAGCCCGTTTGCATCGGCCGCTTCACCGATGCCGTAATACTTGATTTCATTCGCTTCCGCTTCACTTGAAGGGGTGCTTCCCCATTCAGCAGGGGCGGGACTTGCTGAAGAAGTCTCACCGCCTCCACCTCCACCGCAGGCGGCGAGCGACAATGCTAACGTCAGTGACAACATAATAATCAATATTTTTTTCATAAGAAAACCTCCGTGTTTATCATTTTTATTTCTGACTCTCTGTCATTCTTTGGTGTAGGTAAAAACATCAGTGTCATTGGGTCTGAATGTCAATATTCCGCTCTGCGTATCAATGCTGTATTTGCCAAGGCTGTTCCCGCTCATGCTGACGCTGATGCTGGTAAGCTCCCCCGGAGAATAGAACAAATCGCAGATGAGTTCGCCCAAGGATTCATATGTCATCTTGATGCTGGTTGTGCTGAGTACCTCCATGGCAAACGGGCCGTCATGCGGGTCCTCGTTTATCCATGTTCCGTCGTATAACTCTTTCAGCCGCGCCAAATCCGCATCCTCGGCGGCAACCTCACCGGATGTTGCCGATGTTACACTTTCGGACGGTGCTTTGCCGCCGCAGGCGGCGAGGGTAAACACCAGCGCCAATGATAAAATAATAATCCATGCTTTTTTCATGATATATCCTCCTTCCTCCCGGCGTGGCGGGTTGCCGTCAGTCTGTTTTGGTTCCTTTGTAATTAAAGATAGTTGTTTCATCGTTTACTTCATTCGTATATCTCCAAGAACAGGACAGACTGATTTTGCCATCCTCAGCGGTGAATATTATCTCCGTCGTCCCTTTGCCTGCTTCATTCTCATATGACGAGGTAGCGATACCTGTTTTGGGATCATAATCGTAAGCCATATCCTCGCTTTCATTAACTATAACTATCTGTCCATTGTTGTTTTTTGCGAGACGCCATGTGCCCTCAGTATCAGTTCCAATCAGCGCCACATGATATGACCCCACAATCTCATCTATGGAAAGTCCACCAATTGCCTCAGCCGATGGAGCGGTAGATTCCTCGGTCGGTTCTTCGGCAGGAGGCGTTTTCATGGTTTCTTCTTCGAAATCCAAGAACATCTCGTAGAGCAGATTTCGCAGATTTTCTATGACCTCGTTCAGCTCTTCCTCGGTGTAATAGTATTCTTCCTCTATTTCCTCTGCCAGCTCAGCGGCGGTCTTAGGCTCTCCTTCCTCCGGTACGGGCAGACCCGCTTCCTTTAATTCCTTTGCTACCTCATCTGGGGTTTTTCCTTCTGTGCTGATCTCGGTCATAGTTACGGTGGTCTCGCCGTCACCGCCCACGGTAATCGTGCCGCCAAGTATCTTTCCCTCGCTGACTAAATCCAGTACGCTCTCCCCGATATAGTTGAGCTTATCCAAAGACCCCATCTGTTTTGAAAACTCCGCACCGACCTTTATTCCTGCCTTGATTGAGTCTCCGCTGAACACGTTGACCCCACCGGCGATGGATGCTATGGGGGCCACAATATCCTTAAGGTCGTTGGCTGCCATTGTCACTTTGTTGTTTTCGCCAAGGATGATGGTGCTGCCGGTGGAAGCGATGTCCACAATGGTATCAACGCCACTGATGACCATGCCTCCTGCCTCTAAAATGCCCGTGGCTGTACCTCCACTGGCTATGACGCCACCAATATATAGTCCTGTTTTACAAGCGGTCTTTGTCGCCATCGCCGCATTTTCGTACTTCTGAATAGTATCGGCTTCATCGTTATAAGCCGCACCTTCTAAAATAGCCTGCGCCATTTTAAGCTGGGCAAAGGCATTTTTTGCATCTGTTCCAAGGTTTTCCGAAAGCTGCTTGATTTTTTGGCCTGAAGGGTAGGCGTCGTATTTTGTGGTCAAATCCTTTGCCCATTTTACGGCGACGTTTTCCTCGGCAGCGTAGGCCACCGTAGTAAATAAACCAATCATCGCGGGTTTTGATGAGATATAGGAAATGGTTGCCGCCTGCGTAGACGCGGAGCTGCGCAGACTTTGAGCATAATCTGCCAATTCCGCTGCTTTGACACTGGCCAGCTCACAGAGCCGCCATGCCTCCAGCGTGTCGTCAGTCATGGCTTTCAGCTCGTCTATACTGCCGTTTTCAATGTCATACTCAATCAGCGCCTCAGTTTTGAGCCGGGCGATGATGTACTGCTGTGTCGCTATCGCGCCCGCCTGTTCCACGGCGGCGCGTTCTGCGGCTACTGCGGGAAGGGATACCGTGGTGTTTTCATCTGTTCTACCGCCGCAGCTGGCAAGGGTGAAAATCATAATAAGCGCCAGAAATAAAGACACATACTTTTTCATTGCATTACCTCCAATGTTTATATTTTGCTTCTTGTGTTACCATCCGGTGATGTCTGCCGTTACGCCAGTTTCATGAAGCAGCTTTTGAGCGGCATCCAGCAGCGCCTGCTTTTGAGTCATTCCGTGCAGCAACTCTACCCGCATGGTCTGGGCCGCGTCGCCAAAGGTCAGGCACATCCGTTCCTGATCAATATGGGCGGTGTGCAGCCGTACTCCATGCACCCCGTCGAGACCCCACCGGTAAATTTCACTGCCGATGAGGATACCAAAGGTAGATACTACAGTTTCCTCAGTGTCTTTTTTCATTTGGCGGCCTGGCATGGAGATGAGAGCAGATGGCACCGCAAGGATGCGATTATCCCAAATGAGTG
>CAZNVX010000237.1:0-5434 GCA_964576225.1 uncultured Christensenellaceae bacterium | reverse complement strand
AGCACAAACCGCGCGTCTTCATTTGACGTTTCGCCTCCGGCGCCCAGTCGCTCGCGCCATGCGTCGTACCAGCGCTGCATCTGCGCCATCTGTTGTTCATACTCCTGCACCGCCTGCTCTCCAAGTGCACGGATGGCGGGCGGGATAACGTATCCGAAACCCGTGTTTGAGTAGCTCACATAACGCTGAGACTGCACCGAATAACTGGCAATCCGGTGCCGGGTGAGCTGAGCGAGCAGCGTGCGCGACACGCCTTCGATACCGAATGTGAAGCTTGCGTGCTCCACGGTGGACAGGTGCCCAAGATCCACGATTTTTTGCAGGAATGCCGCCGATTTTTCAGGTGTTAAATCCTCCGCAATTTCGTTTATATGCGACGGGCTGTAGCAAAGCTTGGCCGCCATCGCGGCGAGCTTGGCCGCCTCGGGCGGATAGTGCAGCAGCTCCACGTGCTGTATGGCTTCAGGCATCCTCGCTTCCCCCAAAAAAATGTGAGATGATATGGCCGAAAAATTCCTCCACGCGCTGCGTTCGGCCGGTCAGGTGCAGGTATCCGATAACCGCTTCTATCGCGGTGGCGAAAGAATAATCCTCGTGGCACGCATTCTTGGGCGGCGCCGATTTGGCGTTTTTCCCAAGCCGGAAGATTTCCGATTCGCGCTCTGTAAGATGCGGCTGCAGCAGACGGGCGGCCTGCGCCTGCGCCCGCGCGTTGACCACACCGGAGCTGAGCCTGTGCAGCGTTTCTATTCTGCCCATTTTATTCTTGACAAGATACGCGCGCACATACAAATCGAAAACCGTGTCTCCGATAAAGGCGAGCGCGACGGGTGAAAGCTCCCTGATTTTGTCGTCGTCCACCGGGCTCAGCGATGCACGGTATTTTTCCGTATTCATTAAAAACATTATAACATAAGTGATTACGAGCAACAATACATAGTGAAAAAAACGGAAACGACAACAATATAAAGTGTTTTCTTCCAGAGGCACTGCCAAATCCCGGCGCAGGCTTTTGGCGCCAAACGCTTTTTGATCGCTATAAAAGGGATAGACGACTGTGCGTCGGTAAAAAATACACTTGAGGTGCAACCATGAACAAAGGAGTAAGAAATGCCGCAATCGGCGCATTGTCGGGCTTTATCGCCGGGCTTTTTGGATCGGGAGGCGGCATCGCGGTGGTGGAGGGGCTTGAGCGCGGCGGCACTGAGGAGCGCCGGGCTCATGCCGTTTCATTGGCGGTGATATTTCCGATATCGGCGCTGTCGGCGGCGCTCTATGGCATCGGAGGCTTTGTGCCTGTCAACATCACGCTGTGGCTGTGCGGCGGAGCGGCGGTTGGCGGCATGATCGGCGCGTTTTGTTTGCGGCGTGTGGGCGTCCGGCTGCTCAATAATCTGCTGACGCTGCTGATGATCGCATCCGGCATCCGCATGCTGTTTTGATGCTGTATGCGCTGATTGGCCTGGCTTTTGGCATTGTGGGAGGCATGGGGCTCGGCGGCGGCATTGTGCTGATTCCCGCGCTGACACTGCTGCTTGGAATGCCGCAGCACGCGGCTCAGGGCATGTCGCTGTTTGCCTATCTGCCGATGGCACTGGCTGCGCTGATTATTCACATACGAAAAAAGCAAATAAACATAAGGCCGGCACTGAAGCTAACCGGTTTCGGCTGTGTTGGCGGGGTGGCCGGATATCTTCTCGCCTCTGTGATGACGGGCGGCACATTGCGTGTTGTATTTGCGGTGTTCCTGATAGCCGCGGCGCTGCTGCGCGCATGGCGGCAGGAAATAGGGCCGAGATTGAAGAAACGGTCTGGTGCGCAGAATCACGATGACAGCAAAGGCGGCGAGCGAGACAACCGTTGAAAAGGACAGCGTGGCGGATATTGCAAAGATCAGCACAAAAGCCCAGACAACGGCCTCGCTGAGCGGCACCACCATAACAGGCCCAAGCAAAACAGCCGTGCATAGCAGCGCCATCACCAGCATACGAGCCAGAACGGCGGCAAGAGACTGAGGCTGTATGCGTTTGGTCCGCAATAAGGGATTGACACTCAAAATAGGCTCGATTATAATAATCAATAATTATAGATTGAAGAAAGCTGTGAAAGGGCCAGTAACGTATTGTCTGGTATAAAGAGAGCCGCCGGGTGGTGCGAGGCGGATGCGGGCTTGCGTGAAACTCACCCCGGAGCTTTAAGGCCGAACAACGCTTGGTTTTTTAAGCCTTAACGGAGCGCCTCCGCGTTACTGGAGGACGGGCGTGAACGCGCCCTGGTAAGCTGGCGGTTTTTCCGCAAGCAGAGTGGTACCGCGAAGTCTTTCGTCTCTGTGTGGACGGAGGCTTTTTTATTTAACCAAAATGAGGGGGTTCTATATGCCGGATTTCATCAACATGACCATCGGCGACTGGCTGGACAAAAAGGCAAAGGCTTATCCCGACAGGGAATGCAGCGTGCATCCCTTGGAGGGGCTGCGTTATACCACGTCGCAATTCCAGGCGGAGGTGAACCGGGTGGCGCGCGGCCTGATGGCGATGGGCATTGAAAAAGGCGATCACGTGGCCATATGGGCCACAAACTACCCGCAGTGGGTACAGACGCAGTTTGCCACAGCCAAAATCGGCGCTGTGCTGGTTACCGTTAACACCAACTACAAAAAGTTCGAGCTGGAATATCTTTTAAAGCAGTCCGATTCCAAAATGCTGATCATGATGGGCGGCACCAAGGACAACAATTATGTGGATCACATTTATGCGGTATGCCCCGAGTTGAACACCAGCGCGCCCGGGCAGCTCACATGCGGCAAGCTGCCGTTTCTAAAATCCGTTGTGTTCCTCGATGAAGAAGAGCATCCCGGCATGTATAACTGGAGCGATGTGATAAAGCTGGCCGATAATGTGTCGGAAGAGCAGCGTGCGGCCCGGCAGGCGACGTGCGATCCGCACGACGTGATCAACATGCAGTACACCTCGGGCACCACCGGTTTTCCCAAGGGCGTGATGCTGACGCATTACAATCTTGTCAACAACGGCAAAATCATCGGCGAGTCGATGGCCTTTACCGAGAAAGACAGGCTGTGCATCACGGTGCCGCTGTTCCACTGCTTCGGCTGTGTCCTGGGCGTGATGGCATCCATCACCAACGACACAACCATGGTGTTTGTGGACCATTTTAATCCGGTCAACGTGCTAAAAGTGCTGGATATGGAGAAGTGTACCGCGTTCCATGGCGTGCCCACGATGTTCATTGCGATTATGGATAACCCGGATTTCAGCAAATACGATCTGTCCAACCTGCGCACCGGCATCATGGCGGGCGCCAATTGCCCGGTGGAAGTCATGAAGGCCGCGGCGGACAAGATGTATATGCGGCATATCACAAGCGTATACGGCCAGACGGAATCCTCGCCCGGCATCACACAGTCCACCGTGGACGATCCGCTCGAAATACGCGTGTCCACCGTGGGACGCGCTTACCCCAACGTGGAAGCGCGGGTGGTGAATCCTGAAACGAACGAGGAAGTGCCGCCGGGCACCGTGGGCGAGATTGTGACGCGCGGTTATCACGTGATGAAGGGATATTACAAGATGCCCGAAGCCACCGCGCAGGCGATCGACAAGGACGGCTGGCTGCACACGGGTGACCTCGGCGTCAAAGACGAGCAGGGGTATTACCGCATCACAGGGCGCTTGAAAGATATGGTCATCCGCGGCGGCGAGAACATCTACCCGCGCGAGATTGAGGAGTTTCTCTACACACACCCGTCTGTGAAGGACGTGCAGGTGGTGGGCGTGCCGGACAGCAAATACGGAGAAGAAGTGCTGGCGTGCGTGATATTGAAGGACGGTGCACAGGAGACCGAGGAAGGCATCGTGGAATACGTGAGGCAGGGGCTCTCCAAGCACAAGGCGCCGCGTTATGTCAAGTTTGTCGAATCGTTTCCCATGACGGCCAGCGGCAAAATACAAAAATACAAGCTGCGTGAATGGGGCGTGGAGGTGCTGGGCATTAAGCAGCCGGATAACGAATAAAGACTAATAATAAAGACTAATAATGATACCAAAAGGGGACTTATTGCATAGTCCCCTTTGATATACCTGTAAGTATTGAATTTGCACAGCACGTGCAAACGAAGCACTGCAAGATTAAAAAACTGTTCAACGCTCGTACATGTTTTCGTACAGATAGTCATAGTCAAGAGGGATTTCATAATGGAAGAGAATGTCCAGCATTGTCTTTTTGTTTTCCCTGCTCACAAAAAAGTAATGGTCGCTATTATTGCTGTAAAAAACATTGTGGCAGCCATCTGTTGCAGGGCACAGAACTATGGTTTTACTATCGCCTTCAAACAGCATTTGAAGCTGCGTGAATTCACAATTGGCGCTGCCTGAATGGGTATTCTCTGTCAAAACATGGACAAGCTCACGCGCATCTTCAGAGTCTGTGATGTCCACAGACAGAGCATCTTGCCCACTGACATATTGAACGGTGACTTTTTCTGCAAATGAAAGATCGGGGACGGTACAGCCGGCAAATAAAACGACAATACTCAAAATAAACAATAACCATTGCGTTCTCTTCACGGAATGTCCTTCAACAGCCTGTGTTATATTGACATTGTGCACAAGTATTCCGCAAACATCAAATGTGGCGCTTAAAACGATGGTTTTCGGATTAAGAGGTGAAACTGGTGCGGAACAACGTGGCGCGGTCAACATGTTTATGATATAATCGGAACGGGTATGAATTGGTAAATTTGAAACCGGAGGGGTAAACATGGGCAAACAGCAGGCCGGCGTGGTCGGGCTGGCGGTAATGGGAAAGAACCTGGCGCTGAATATCGCGGAACGCGGTTATGCAGTGTCGCTGTATAACCGGTCGCCGGAGAAGACCAAGGCCGCGATGGCTGAGGCAGGGAGCTTTGATATGACCGCCTTTTTTTCCGTTGAGGATTTTGCGCGATCGCTCAAACCGCCGCGTATCATCGTCATCATGGTGAAGGCGGGCGCTGCGGTGGATGCAACCATCGGGCAGCTGCTGCCCCATCTGCAAAAGGGCGACGTGCTGATCGACGGGGGCAACTCGTATTACATGGACACTATGCGCAGAATTGCAGAGCTGGCTGCAGCAGGCATCCGTTTTATCGGCGCAGGTATATCCGGCGGTGAGGTGGGGGCGCGGCAAGGCCCGGCCATCATGCCGGGCGGCGACGAAACGGCCTATGAGCTGGCCGGACCCATACTGAGGGATATTGCGGCGGTGGCGGAGGGCGAACCCTGCTGCGCGTATATTGGCAGGGGAGGCGCGGGCCATTTTGTGAAAATGGTGCATAACGGCATCGAATACGCCGATATGCAGCTGATATCCGAGGCCTACGATCTGCTGCGGCATGGGCAGCATCGAGTGCGGCTTCTACGTCCTCTGGAGTGGAATC
>CAZNVX010000236.1:0-5442 GCA_964576225.1 uncultured Christensenellaceae bacterium | reverse complement strand
AAGGCGCCGTCGTGATCTACACCGCACACGGATTCCATTTCTACAAGGGCGCGCCCCGCCTTCAGGCTTTTATTTACCGGTTCGTCGAGAAATGGCTGAGCCGGTATACCGATATACTGATCACCATCAATTCGGAGGATTATGCGGCGCTGAGCCGATACGGGTTCAAAGCGGCAGCCAGCTTTAAAGTGCCTGGCGTGGGCGTGAGTCCCGCCCGTTTCACCGGGCAGACGGCAGAAAATAAGCTTCAGAGCCGTCTTCGGTACGGCATCGACCCCGATTGCTTCGTGCTTGTGTTTGCCGCCGAGTATGCCAGTGGCAAGGGGCAGATGACGCTGCTCGAAGCGGTCAGACTGTTAAAAGCACGCATTCCCAAACTGCTGCTGCTGCTGCCGGGAGAGGGCCCGCTGCGGCCGCAGTACGAGCAGGCTATCATCTCGCTCGGCGTTCAGAATAACGTGTGGTTAATGGGCTACCGGAGCGATATGGATCAGCTGCTTCCGGCCGCCGACGTTGCGGTTTCCTCATCGCTGCGCGAGGGTCTGGGCATCAATCTGGTCGAGGCGATGGCGGTGTCACTGCCTGTTGTCGCCACGCGCATTCGCGGGCATGCCGATCTGGTTTCGGACGGTCAGAACGGTTTTCTTGTGGAGCCGCGCAATGCGCAGGAGATGGCTGGCCGTCTTGAGCAGCTGTACGAAAACCCGGATATACGCGCAGCCATGAGCCGCAAAGCGCGCGAGCTGGTCAGGCCGTTTTTGCTGCCGGATGCCGGCGCCGCCACATTCGCCATTTACGAAAACGCCATCAGCCATGTTATGACGGCAACAAGCAGCGAGCGCACACCGGCGACGTGACAAAACGCCCCTGCCTGTCGTGCGGATATGGGCTGCTTTTTTGAAAGAAAGGCCAGTATGGATCATTGAGCATCACAAAGATTGGTGTCAAAACCGCATTATCCGTCGTGCTGATCGCGCTTGTTCAGGGCGTATTAAGCTTTTACCGGATGAGCGTTTTGCTGACGGCATACGGCGACAATGTCAACGGCGTTGTCCAGGCCGCGCTGCAGATGAGCGCCTATCTGATACTGTTTCAAACGGGCATGTCCGCCGCTTACCAGTATAAAATGTACGCGCCGCTCAGCGGCGGTGACTTCGGTCAGGTCTCCTCCCTGTTTAGCGGGCTGCAAAAAAGCATGCTGCGGGTCACCGCAAAAATGCTGCTGGTCGCCGTTGCCGTGATCCCCGTCTATTCTGCGCTGCTGCTGCGTCAGGGCGTGCAGTATTGGGATACGCTGCTGATACTTGCGGCCATCGGCATACGCATCAGCGCGCCTTTTTTTGTCACCCTGCCGGAGCGGTGCCTGATCGAGATCAAGGAAAAAAAGTATATCGTGATACTGATCGAGGGCATCAAGGATATCGTCACGCTGGTCACCGAAATACTGCTGATCCGGTACACCGCCCTGCCCCTTTCGCTGATACTGTGCGTGAATCTGATTTATCTGGGGCTGACAAAGCTGATTTACACGCGCCTGATCAAAGCCTATTACGGCCAGTCCTTCAATCTGAAGGCCGCTCCCCAATATGTGGCCTCGGTGATGACAAAAGCGGTTTATGCACACCAAATCGCCTCCATTGCCACCAGCAACACCGACAATGTCGTGCTTTCGCTGCTCAATACCCTCAAAAACGTCACCATATACAGCGCCTTTGCCACATTGATTTCATACCCAAACGTGGTGATCTACCGGATCATCGAGGGCATGCGTGCCAGCCTGGCCTTGAAGATCACCCGGAACGACGAAGACAGCTATTCTGCCTTCAAAGAGCTGCTCGCTTTTTCATATTTTTGCGTTTGCGTGTTCATTCCTGTGTTTATCCGCATGGCCAACCCCTTTGTCTCTCTCTGGATCGGAAGCCAATACCTGATTCCCTTGCTTCCGCTTGTGCTGTTCGCGCTCATGCTCGCGGATTATCTGATCATGCCCGTTGTGTATGCCGCCCGGGACGCCCGGGGGCTGTATCCGGAATCCAAAAATTTCGCAATCGCCCAGGCCGTCGTCAATGTGGTGTTGTCCATCGCACTGGCCATCCCCTTTGGCATTACAGGCGTGCTGGTCGGCACCGTCGCCGCTTCTTACCTGATTCTGCAGCCGTTCAATTTCAGGCTTGTCTATTCGCATGTGTTCAGCCGCAAAATGACGATGTACCGGGAGCTCCTGGCCGTGGCGCTGATTTGCGTGGCATCCAGTTTCGTATCGGGCTATGTGCTCGATGCCATCCCGGCCGGCGCCGGCAGTTGGATCGGTTTCGTCCAGCAGGTCGCCGTCTGCACCGCCGTCGCCGTCGCGATGGCTTTTGCCGGCCTGTGGCTGCTCAGCAGCGGCTTTAGGCTGCTGGTCAAACGGTTTTTGCTGAAAACAAAGCCCTTAAAACCCATATAAGCGCGTCTGTGCGCCAGCCCAAATCGCCCGCCTGCAATAAAAAAAGAAGCCGCCTGCGGCCCCTTTTTCATCCTGTCTGCTAAGCGTTTATGCACGTTCGATGCTTTAGTCAATTCGTATCCAGCTCTGCGCGTCCAGTATATTATCCGTCACCGTGATGTTGCTGGCGCCGCTCATCACATGAATGAAGCTGTTTTGCACCGTGTTGTTATAGATTTTCACATGGGAGCTGAACACGGCCAGTATGTTGGTGCCGATACACAGGTTCGAATATACTTCAAAGTTGGTGCCGCTGTGGCAGGTAATCGCGCCGCCCGCGCAGTCATATATCTTATTGCTGTGCACTTTGATTTTGTCGATCACATAGTCCAGCTCCGACTCCAGGTCAATGCCATACTCCGGCGCCGTCCCCCTGATGTTGAATATCTCGTTGCGGGCGATCTCGCTGTCGCGCGCGCCGATCACACTGATACCCTGCCTGCGGCAGCTGAAAATCTTGCAGTCAAGTATACGCACGCGGCTGGATACGCTGCCTCCGTCCGACAGCTTGGAGTATGACCCTTCCACGATAATACCGTCGCCGGTCATTTTGCTGATGGTCACGCCCTGTATCAGCACGTTGCGGCTGGCTGATATGCATATGCCAAACCCGAACTCATGCGTGGGCGAAGCCTGACTGGGCTTATACACATGCGAATCGAGGTCGCCGATCAGCGTGCCGTTCTTGATGGTCACGTCACTCTGGTTCACAATCCCGAATATAGTATACTCCGGGTAATCGTTGGGCTCCATCATGAATGTCGAGCCGCCCAGATCCAGCGTCAGGTCCGAAGGCACCAGTATGCCGTCCGTGGGCGCAATGAACCTGTTTCTCCATTTGCACTGGATCATATAGGTTCCTTTTACAAACTTGATTGTGTTGTAACCTTGTTCCTTGGCCCAATTGAGCGCGGCATTGATGCCGTCTGTCGTCTGCCGCGCATTGGCGCCGGTATTGTCGATGCCAAAACGCGCGTTCTCTATGGTATAAGTGGTGCCCGACGCCTCGCCCGACCCGTCCGCCTCAAGCGGCACGCGCGCAACCGGCAGTATCGAGTTGTATGCCGGGTTGCTTGCGCCTGACATCATACCGCTAAGATCGGCCTGCGGCTCCTCTTCATTGCCGGCGGGGGCGGCCGGAGCGGCCATATCGTTTGCATCGTCTGCCGCTTCATCTGTCAGGCTGGCCACCAGAACCTTTTCGATACCGGCTTCCTTTGCGGCTGTCGGCACGCTTGTCGGCGCACTTGTCGGCGTCAGCGCAATCGTCTCAAGCGGTGTGGCTGCGGGCGCAGACACCGTAGCGTCGCTTTGCACCGCGGCCGCCGCGGCCATGCTGGGCTGGCTGGTTTCAAAGGCCTCGGCCACGCGCGTGTTTGTCAGGCCGAGCACGACCATGGATGCGCTCACAGCCAATGAAATGCCCAATATCACGAAAAGCGCTTTAGATTTTTTTATGTTCATCCGATACTCCCCAATCGAGCCCTGTCTCCTTCGAAGCCGGCGCCCTGGGCTTATGCTCCGGTTCGGCGATAAAAAATGTCCTCCATCCGCGTATGCGCCAAATGAAAGACACTCAATAGCTCGTCTTCGGCAACCGGCTGTCATAGTCTTGCGACCTTAGACCCTTGGCTTTGCGTCACTGCTTTTCAGCAGTTTTGCCATTATCGGATGGACATTTTTTTATTCGGTTTTATATGTCGTCCCTGTTTGCTAATCAGCTTATTCTACTATATATTCTATCGGAGAAAAGCCAACCCATCTTAAATGCTCAATCAATTAATAAACGGATATCCGGGATTAAAACACACCGGCGGCGGATTTAATAATTTATTCATAATTTTTAGGGAGCGCATGGGCATCAGGCGTCGTAATACCGCCGGATCAGCGCCGCCAGCTGCTCCGCGTCAAGCCCCAGCGACTTGTAATATGCGATATCCTTTCTCAGCTTGTCCAGTACCATTTCGTCACGTTTGGCAGCCAGCTCGTCCTGTCTGAGCGGCGCGACAAAACAGCCTTTGCCCACCATGGTGACGATAAAGCCCGCACGCTCCAGCTCCTCCCATGCTTTCTTCACGGTGATCACGCTGATGCGCAGCTCCCTGGCCACCGTGCGTATAGGCGGCAGGCATAGCCCCTCGCGCAGCCGTCCCTTGATGATCTGCGACGATATCTGATCAAACAGCTGCTGGTATATCGGTTTGTCCGATGTGGCGGATATCACGATATCCATGAGCGTTACAGATCCACCTTCTCAAATCTTGTCACGGATACCCGGCAGGCCAGCCATGTCAGCAGCGCGAAAAACGCGATGCCACCGGCCAGCACCGGCAGCTGACGGATCAGCGCGTCGCCGCCGATACCGTCCAGCGCATGCGCTGCGCCGGGCCACAGCAGCACCGCCATTTCGGCAGCCGCAGCAAACAGCACGATCACGGCGCATCCGGCGAGCATCGGCACGCCGATCTTGTGCGCAGTCCTGTAAAACATCGGAAAGAAAACCATGTTGAACAGGCCGTACATCACAAATGTGAGCCCAAAGAAAGCCACGTTGGGATCCATCAGAAAGTTCTCCCCGCGGTAAAGCCATATGTTCAGCACAGCAAAAACCGCCGCCACCGCGATCTGTATCAGCTCAAGCACCACCACCGCCATCACCCGCGCCCGCACAACGTCGCCCTTGCGGACGGGCAGCATCACCGTGAAGCCGATATCGTTGCTCGCCTTGCTGCCCGAGAATATATTGGGCACTGCAATAAAAAAGATATACATCATCGCAACAAAAAAGATCCATTGCGGAATGAGCAGCAGCGCGCCTGTCAGTGCCACCAGGTAATACAACGGGTGGATCACCAGTCGAAACTCCTTATACAGCAGGTTCTTCATAGAGAGCCTCCTTCTTGGCATAATAGATCATGATATCCTCAAGGCCGGGCGGCTCAGCCTTAAGGGCGTCC
>CAZNVX010000235.1:0-5459 GCA_964576225.1 uncultured Christensenellaceae bacterium | reverse complement strand
TCCAGATAGGCGACGTCGTTCTGCCGTTTGAAAAGCCCGATCACTTTGTCGGATACACGTTTTAATGTATGTTTCATCGGTTCTCTCTTACATCTTTACTGCTTATCATAAAGGCTGCCCGGCAAGCGGGCTGCTCTTATATCATACCGGAATCACCCCCAAAATATGCCTGTATACCTGCGAAATTTTTACATGCGCGGCATCGTCAACCCCTGTCAACAAGCAATCGGCAAGTCCCTATCCTGCCGCTCGCCCGGCCGCGCATGGTTTGCGGATAGGTGTTTTGTCGATTACTGTCATTATTTGTAGTCTTTTTTGTCAATTTTATTATATTTTTCCATTCCATTATAACAGCACAATTCTCAGTGTCAAGGTTGCTTTTCAGTATATTATCTGGGTATCGGATGGTTTTGGAAGCCGGAATGGCTCTTCTATTCTATCAAAGATCGAAGCGTCATAAGTATATAGAAAGCGCCCGTTAAGGAGACCCGGATGTTCGCTATAAAGGTGATCAAAAAATCCACATTCATTGGCTTCTTTACGCTTATTTTTTTTATCACTGCTTTGAGTCTGCTGCTTTGGATGACCACTGACAAAGCTGTGGACACAATGGCCGAAAATGAAGAGCCCGACTGGGACAACGTGCTCGGCTCCATGTTTAAACTACGAAACAACTGCGTGCTAAGCGGTGATACCGATACGCTGCGCGCGGTATTTCTCACGGAGGAGCGCAACGGGCAATGGGCTTACGAGAACGAAGCCGCCCGGTCGGTAAACCTGAAAAGCTGGGCATCCAAGCAGGGCGTTAAGTTCCTGAGCCTTCACACCGATATTAAGATACTGCGGTGCAAAGCAGTGGGACGCGGCTATGCGTTTTATCTGATCGCTTCAAGCGAATACACCTACGCTTATAATGATGATCCGCAAACGGTGAACACATTTCGAATGGGCGCCTATCACTCGCTGGATCTGATCCCCGGCGGCACGGCAGGTTCATGGGTGATCAGCCGTGAATGGTATGACGATCCCCTGGCCAAGAAGTTTAACGCGGACATCTACACTGAGGAAATGACAGAATACATTCGGAGCAGTGTTCCGGCTGATCTGTCTGACCTGAGTGACGCGCGGCGCGCCGCGGTGGCATATGCCGATACCTACTGCGGCGCGGCGTCGGACGGCAGCAACGGTTACAATTACAATCCGGACTACACCGATTACAACGCGCTGGGCGGCAACTGCGCGAACTTCGCCTCGCAGGTGCTCTTTGAGGGCGGCGGCTTCAAAAAGAACACGGCTTGGAATTACAAGGACGGCAAGGGCAGCCGGGCATGGATCAACGCGCAGGGCTTCAAAGACTTTCTGATATACAACGGACGCGGATCTCTGATCGCCCGCGGTAAATACAAGGATATCTACAAAGCCGTTTACAACCTGCGGCCGGGCGATATGATCGCCTATGCCCAGAAAGGAGACGTGACGCATATCTCCGTCGTAACCGGCCAGGACTCCAAAGGATACCCGCTCGTCAATTCACACAATCTGGATCGCTACCGTGTGCCATTTGATATCGGCTGGAACACGGACGGCTATTCATTCTACCTGATCAGCGTGGCTTACTGACAGACCCGCTCTCCACCGCGCTGTCTGTGCCCTGCCAATTTCCCGCGCAAAGCTCTGTTTCTCGCGGCCGCTTTCACTGCCGTTGTGGCAGACTGTTTGCGCCGCACATATCATACAGCAGGGAAGTGATGGAAATGCACACACACGAATTCAGGGGCGTCACCGTCTATGAAGACGGGCACCTGCACCTTTTCTCCGGCGTTACCAGCGCCAGCCCCAATGTGCCGGGCCATACCCACACGATTGCCGGCGTCACCACCACGGACAGCGGCCATGCGCACAGGTTCGCCTTTCAGTCCGGAGAGCCGACTTACGTGGATTCGGTTGGCTATAAACATTACCACGACTATGTCGGCAGCACTAATTCTGCCGTTGGTCACAGCCACGGCATGTCGGGCACCACCTTCGTGTTGGGTGAATAGGCGGGGACGTAAAGGGGACAGCGCCGCCATCCCCTTTATAGCGCCGTTTTTTTATGTTTTTCCGCCACAGGCATCACCCAGATTTCCATGCATTTTGTGTTCTTATCATGGCTTGCATACCGCTCCACAGAGAATGGCTCCGCGGCCAGACTGTGCTTGGGCAGCCACACCTCAAACAGATAACGCAAAGCTTTATACAGGGCATCCATCACGAGCGAGTTGAAGTCCTCCGCCTCAAACGAGCAGACAATATACTCGCCTTGCGGCAGCAAAAAGCCTTCAAAGCCTTCCGCACCGGAGGCAGAATCCGCTTGCGCCCCCGCAAAATAGCAGAAAAAACCCTCTTGACCGCTGACGTGTGACACGCCTATTTCGTCGCCATGCGGCAATAGATTCGGAATATCGGCTCTCCTGGCATGAAAATCAGACCAAACCTCATCCAACAGGTCCCGCCCCGTATCGATGCCAAGCCCGGATAGATACTGAATTGGAACGTTTGTTTGCATCCCGATGTAATGCTCCGCTGCTGCCAGTCGCTTCCGTTTGATTTCCAATATCACCCCGTCGCTGACAAGCGGCACATTTTCGTCAACCAGCGTATAATTGAGCAACAGATCCGGCTTGTTCATCCGGTTGAGCGCAACCGGGCTTTTGCGAAACTCCTTAGGCGTGATGCCATATGACTGTTTGAACGTACGGGTGAACTGTTCATGAGACGCGTACCCCATATCAAGCGCGACGTCCAGTATTCGCTTGTCTTTGTAAAGCAGCGCATCCGCGGCCTTGGCCATCCGTCGCAGCTTGATATACTCAGCGACGGGTTTCCCCACCAGGCGGCTGAACAGACGCTGATAATAAAAGGATGACAGCGCCGCAGTCTTGGCAAGGCTTTCGATTTTTATATCGCCGGACAGGTGTTCCTCAATGTGGTCAAGGGTTTTCTGTATTTGTTCCCATGCATGCATGATCCCCACCTCCTCTGGCAAACAGGCTATCACAACCATGCGCGACCCGCTTGACTGCGGATGCCCAAAACGCTTCTGTCGGACAGAATCCTTGGCGTATCTGTCTTGCCCTAAGCCTTTTTGATCGGCAGCCACACCTCACACCGGTAGTCGGCGGCCTGTGTGTCACCCTGCGGGTATACTTCGATGTCCGGCGCGTCGGCGTACTCATAGCCCGATGCGGGCAGCCATTCGGACACAATGCGCGTCTGAAGCTGCTGCACCGCCTGCGGCATCGGCCCCACGCATTCAAACACCGCCCAAGTGGCGGCGGGAACCATGTATTCCGACAGACCGTCGGGTGCGGGCGCGTCCGTCGCCACAGCGATGTAATAGTCGAAATCGCGCCCGTTCATGCACGTGGACACACCCAATACGCCGCATGGATCTTTTGCAGGGAGCGCACACAGCTTCTCAAAATCGCCGTTTTGCATCGTCTGGGCCCAGAACTGCGGCACCTTCGCAAAGCTCTCCTCCACGTTCATATCAAAATGCGCTTTTGCGCCCACAACACGGAACGCGTCTTTTTCCTGAATCATGTAATTCATCTGTGTATCTCCTTTTATCGTGATGCGGAAGCTTAATCGGGGGTAGGCCTTGAGTGGTGCGCCTTTGTCTCTTGCCCCGGAGGGCGACACGCCATGCACACTGCGGAACGCGCGTGAAAATGCCGTGGGTGAATCGTATCCATACATCATCGCCAGATCGATCACCCTCGCGCCGCGCTGCAGCGCAAACGCCGCCGCGCTCATCCGCCGCCGCCGGATATACTCTGAAAGCGGCACGCCTGCCATGTACGAAAACATCCGCTGAAAGTGAAACGACGAGCAGCATGCGATACGCGCCGCCGTATCCAAACGAATCTCCCCCGCCAGGTTTTCCTCGATATGATCCATCGCACGGTTCCAACGCTCCAGCCATTCCATAATAAAGCTCCTTATGCATCAGAGTCTATCAGAGATGCACCGCGCCGTCCTCGCAATCCCTGCCGGATAATGCGCGGTGCCACAGCCATTATACAGGGTGTCATAAAAAAAGGGAACGCGAATACGCTCAGCATCGATCCGGCTCTTATGTGAATGGCGATCATCTCTGCGGCTTTTTAACTGCCATGATATTGCCATAAACGTCTTTTTACTATAATATGAACGTATCGATATGATATTTGGTGATAATCAATAAAGGAGGGTATTTCTATGAGAACAGCCAGTTTGGTTCTCGGTATCGTGGGCGGCGTGCTCGCCATCATTTTTGGCTTCGTGGCCTTTGGTACAGCTGCCGCCGTGGACATGTTCGTGTCGCCCTACAGCGGCAGTTTTGACGATGCGCTGGAGTGGTATTCGGATGAGTATGCGAACGAATTCGCAGACGAGTTTTACAGCGATGGGTTCGAATTTAACTTTAACTATGACGGTTTCAGTCAAAATTACAACTTTGATGTCGGCAACATGGCCAGAGGCTTTGCCACTTACTGGTACGTGGCCGGTGCGCTGGGCATCGTGGGCGGCGCGCTGGGCATCGTGGGCGGTGCCTTTGCCAAAAAGAAAAACGTGCTCGCGGGGGTGTTTATGCTCGTTGCAGGAGCGCTGGCCGCGTTCTCCCTGTGGGGAATCTTCGCCTCCATCGTGCTGATCATCGGCGGCATACTTGCGCTGGTCAAAGAGAAAACCCCGCAGCCCGCCGGCGCGTATCCGTACCCGCCGTATCAGCCGGGCGTGCAGACACCGCCGTATCCGCCATACCCGCAGCAGCCATACCCGCAGCAGCCGTATCCGCAGCAGCCGTATCCGCAGCAGCCGTATCCGCAGCAGCCGCCTGTTCCCCCGGTTCCTCCCGTTCCACCGGTTCCTCCCGTTCCTCCCGTTCCGCCGGTTCCCCCGGCACCGCCGCAGGAACCCAAGGAGTAAAGTGCGAAACGACAAAATCTCAGCGGTTTATGAGAAGCCAGTGCCCAAAGCTGGCTTCTCTTTCATAACCGTTGATGCCCCCATCTGCCCATGGCGCAATACCGTCCATCCATTAACAAAGGAGAGCCGCATGAGCAAAACGGCCGTTGTTTACCGGTCAAAATCCGGATTTACCAGAAAATATGCTCAGTGGATAGCCGATGCCACGGGTGCCGATCTTCTAATCGGTAATAGGACAAGACTGCCCGACCTGCTTGGTTACGACACCATCGTATACGGCGGTGCGCTATATGCAGTGGGCATCAACGGCCTGTCACTGATAACCAGAAACTATGAAGCGCTCAAAAGTAAGCGGCTGATCGTATTCACACTGGGCGCCACACCGGTGCGCCCCGATATCATTGACGTGGTGCGGGATCAAAACCTGACGCCCGAGCAGCGGCAGCATATCCGATTTTTCATGCTGCGCGGCGGTTTCAACAAAAGCAAGCTGACCTTGACGGACA
>CAZNVX010000234.1:0-5495 GCA_964576225.1 uncultured Christensenellaceae bacterium | reverse complement strand
AACACGCAACCCTCGGTTTTGGAGACCGATGCTCTACCATTGAGCCACTCCCCTTCAGCAGACAATCGATATTATAAACAATTACACAAAGCACGTCAATAGGAGGAATGAAAATGAAACATTACACAGTCGGCTTTATCGGCGCCGGCAGCATGGCGACAGCTATCATCAAAGGCTCCGTCAGCACCCAGGCCATACGTGCAGAGGATATAACCGTTTATGATATCGATAAAGACAAAATTACCAGCTTCGCCAAGGAAATCAGCATCAACCAGTCAAATAGTTTGAGAGATCTGATAGATTTTAGCGACATTATTTTTCTGGCCGTTAAACCGAATGTTATGTCTGCAGTGCTTGGAGATATCAAGCAACATCTGGGAGGTAAAGCTGTTGTCTCCATCGCCGCCGGATGGAGCTTGGATATGATAAGAGCGATCATCGGCGACGATAAAAAAGTGTTGCGCATCATGCCAAACACGCCGTTGCTGGCGGGGGAGGGCATGAGTGTTATGGAAACACCCCACTCTCTGGATGACGCCACATTCGAATTCATCGAAAATGTGTTCGAGTTGCTGGGGCAGGTTGACCATGCGCCTGCAAAAGCTATGGACGCGGTTACTGCTGTGTCCGGCAGCGGCCCGGCTTATGTGTTTATGTTCATTGAAGCGCTGTCGGATGCCGGTGTGCTTTGCGGACTGCCGAGAGACCAATCAATGAAGCTGGCGGCACAAACGGTGATGGGTGCTGCAAAAATGGTGCTTGAGACAGGCGTGCATCCCGGCTCGCTCAAAGACGCCGTATGTTCACCGGGCGGCACAACGATTGAGGCCGTTAAATCGCTCGAGCAGGACGGTTTCCGCGGCGCGGTCATCAATGCCGTTGAGCGGTGTGCGAATAAATCGAAATCGATCAGCCAATAGCATGAAAAAGGTGATTGCATACACGGATGGCGCCTGTTCATACAATCCTGGCCCGGGCGGCTGGGCAGCGGTGCTGATCTATAAGGGTAACGAAAAGAGGCTGAGTGGATTTGAGCCAGATACGACCAACAACCGCATGGAGCTGACAGCTGTATTAGAGGCTATCAAGGCGCTTAAGGAGCCGTGCGAAGTCGTTATCCACACGGACAGCGCCTACATACATAATGCTTTTTGCAAAGGGTGGGTTGACAGATGGATTCAAAATGGGTGGAAAACCGCTGCCAAACACCCAGTTGAGAATCAGGATCTTTGGAAGGGTATTATTGAAGCGTCGCATGATCATCACGTCATATATAAGAAAGTAAAGGGGCATGCGGGCGACAAATATAACACGGTCTGCGATGAACTCGCCCGAAAAGCAATAAAAGAAAACCAAAAAGGAATAGCGAATCAACAAAAGGAATAGCGAATCAACAAAAGGAATAGCGATTCAACTATGCGTAAAAGACATGTTTTGCGCATAGTATAGGGTGATGTGTGAGGTAATGGTTCTTGTCTAGAATAAGCAAAACAGAGCTGAATGTGCAAAAGACAGAAAAGCTGCGCAACGTGTTGGGTACGCTGCCCAGGTTCTGCCTTGAATTCTTCCGTAATATTGAGCCGCGCACCACGCTCCTGACGCGTATCAATTATGCTTACGATCTGCGTATATTCTTCTCGTTTCTTGAAAACGAGCTTGGACAAACCGATGTGATGAATTTTACTGCCAGACAACTTGAAGGCATCACGTACTCTGATCTTGAGCGGTATGTTGAATATCTTAGATTGTATTATAAAAACGATCAGACGGTTATGGAAAACAGTGAAAATGGAATTGCCCGCAAGCTCTCATCACTGCGTAAGCTGTATCATTATTATTTCAGCAAAGACATCATCTCTTCCGATGTGACAGCTCGTTTGGAGACACCAAAGATACATGAAAAGCCGATACTTCGGTTGAATTTTGAGGAAGCATCCAAGCTTTTACATGTGGTAGAAACTGGTATTGGGCTTTCGGATAAACAAAAAGAATATCATAAAAAAACCGACATCCGCGATATGGCGATCATCACACTGCTGCTTACGACAGGTATTCGTATCAGTGAACTGTGCGCTCTGGATATCAGCGACTTCGATTTCCAGTCGCGTTCATTTAAAGTGCTTCGTAAAGGCGGAAATGAAGCTCTGTTGTATTTCGGACGTGAAGCTGAGGCGGCACTGGACGCATACATCGAACAAAGAAGAGGAAACAACACGTTCAGCCAGGACTCCCCCATGTTTTTGTCACTGCAAAACAAGCGTATATGTGTTCGGGCGCTTCAGGCTTTGGTTAAAAAGTATGCCTCTATAGCAGTACCGCTCAAGAACATTTCACCGCATAAGCTGCGCAGCACCTATGGCACCATGCTGTATCAGAGCACCGGTGATATCTACCTTGTTGCCGATGTGCTGGGACACAAGGATGTGAACACCACGCGAAAGCATTATGCCGCTGTGGATGAAGAAACGCGCCGCCTGATGGCCTCTGACCGTGTCCAATTTCGCAAAAGCGAAAATTAGAACATATGTTTGTTTTATTTGTTGACAGCAAATTGTATATTTGATATGATTTATATCGAGGTGATCAGAATGGAGAATTTAACGCGGCGTCAGAGTGACGTATTTAATTATTTGAAGCGCTACATTAATGAAAATGGTTACGCGCCGTGTGTACGTGACATTTGCGAAGCGCTTGATTTGAAATCCACTTCCACCGCCCATGCTCATTTGACCAAACTCGAAAGCAAAGGCTATATTTCCAGAGATCCCGCCAAGCCAAGAACTATCATGATATTAGACGGAAGCTCGTCGAAGGAGCGCATGGTGGCTGTTCCTGTTGTGGGCCGGGTTGCCGCCGGCATGCCCATCACAGCTGTTGAGAACATCGATGAATATCTGTCTCTCCCCTACTCGCTGCTGGGTTCCGAGGATGTTTTTATTCTCAACGTCAGCGGCGACAGCATGGTGGACGCCGGCATATTCGACAAAGACAAGATCATCGCTCAGAAGCAAGACTATGCACAAAACGGTGACATTGTGGTTGCGCTGATCGAGGATGAAGCGACGGTGAAGCGTTTTTTTGTTGAGGAAGGCCGCGTGAGGCTGCAGCCTGAAAACGAGAATTATGCTCCCATATACACCGAGCAGCTGGATATACTGGGCAAGGTTATCGGCGTGCTGCGCATGTTCAGATAATATTCATCTCTGTCAGCGCGAGCATCAGACCAAGCTTCATATGCGCGTAGCTCAAACACCCTTGCGCATATACAGTATAAGGCGGCTTAACAGGTGCGTCCGCAGAGAGTTCAATTGAAGCCCCTTGCACAAACGTACCCGCAGCCATCACAATTTGCTCGTCATATCCGGGCATTTCCCAGGGCGTCGGGATGACATGGCTGTCAATGGCAGCCGCTTTTTGTATCCCTCTTGTATATGCCAGCAATAGTGCCTCATCGTTAAGCTTGATGGACTGTGTGATGTCGCTGCGCACATCATCGTGCTTGGGGAATACATCATAACCAAGCGTTTCAAACACCTTGGCACATAGTATACTGCCTTTGAGCGCCTCCCCCACAATATGCGGAGCCATAAACAGCCCCTGAAAGAAGCTCCTGTAAGACGCTTCATAAGACCCCACTTCACTGCCAAGCCCGGGACAGGTCATACGGTTTTCAACCAATGAAACAAGATCGGCTCGGCCGGCAACATAGCCGCCGGTGGGCGCAAAACCGCCGCCTGGATTTTTAATCATTGAGCCGGCAATCAAATCAGCCCCGGCTTCAACGGGCTCTTCAACCTCGCAGAACTCGCCGTAACAGTTATCCACGATAATGATCATGTCCGGAAACAGGCGTTTGATGGCCAAAGACAGTTCTTTTATTTCCATCATGGAAAAAGCACGCCGCCAAGCATAACCGCGAGACCTTTGTAAAAACAGAGCCTTGGGGCGCTCACAGCAACGAATTGTCTGCTCGACACGCTCGATATCAATCGAGCCGTCCGGCTTCAGCTCAACCTGTCTGTAATCAACTGCCAAATCAGCAAGAGAACCTGTGTCCTGGCTGTTGCCCTTGCTGCCGATGACATGAAGCAGTGTGTCATAGGGATCTCCCGTCACGCCAACGAGTGTATCGAGAGGCCTTAACACAGCGTATAACGCCAGAGAGATGGCGTGGGTTCCAGAAGCGATATGCGGGCTTAATACAGCGCGCTGGGCCCTTGTGATGTCCGCAAACACATTGCCCAGCGCCTGCCTTCCTTCATCTGAATATCCATAACCGGTAGTGTGAGAAAAGTGACGTGCGCTGACTCTGTTGATGCGAAAGGCGTCGATCACTTTGTACTGATTGTATTCCGCAGTGTCTTCGACACTTTTAAATGCATATAATATATCCGCTTCAGCCGATGCGACGAGCGACTGAACAGCACTGCTAATCCCAAAGCGGTCTAATATTTTCATTTAAGCGTCTGACTGTTCTTTTTGCTTATCAGAAAATGTGAAAAACACAGATTTTGACGGCGATATCGTGGACACGGCATGCTTGTAGATCATCAGCTGTTTTCCGTCGCCATCCAGAATAATTGTGAAGTTGTCAAAACCTTTGACAGTCCCTTTTATTTGGTAACCATTGGTCAAATGAATTGTCACGGGAACATGTTCTTTGCGCACTTGATTTAAAAAAACGTCCTGAAGCACGATAACAGATTTCTGCATATTAAAACCCCTTTTCCTTTATTATCTTTATTATATCATTAATTGTATTTTCTAAACATGGGGATGCACTAATATCAAACCATTTGATGCGATCATCACCGTTAAACCATGTCATCTGGCGTTTCGCATACCGTCTCGTGTTTCTTTTGATCAATTCTACAGTGTCAGTCAGAGTGGCGTTTCCATTAAAATATGGCCCCCATTCTTTGTATCCAATGGCTTTTAGCGCGTTGACTTGACCATGTTGCAATAACAGACGTCGCGCTTCGTCGACAAGCCCGTTTTCAATCATATGATCCACGCGCTCATTGATGCGCTTGTACAGCATGTCACGCGGCATCGTCAAGCCGATCATGATAAACCTGTCACGTATATTCTTACGCCGGAAATCGTAATCGCTTTGACCGCAGCTTTCGATAATTTCCAACCGCCTGATCATGCGCCTTGTATCGCCACAGGATATCATATCGGCATAATCCGGGTCTTTTTTCTTGAGTTCATTATACAGGTATTCTTTACCTTTGTCATCAGCAAGTTGTATATATTTTTGTCGAATTGCCTGATTGGCAGGCGTATGAGAAAAATCCATTTCGTATACCAGCGAATGAATATACAACCCCGTTCCTCCGCACACCACCGGGACGACTCCCCTGTCGTTGGTTTTTTTAATCAGTTCGCGGGCATCCTTTTGATACTGCGCTGCCGTATAATCCGTATCAGGATCCACAATATCGATCATATGATGCGTGATGCCCTGCGTTTACTGATTCGTGACTTTAGCC
>CAZNVX010000233.1:0-5565 GCA_964576225.1 uncultured Christensenellaceae bacterium | reverse complement strand
CGCTTTGCCGCCGGTTCAGCTCCGCCGCAAACAGCATGTTGCACAGTTTTGACTGCTTATAAGCCATCAGGCAGCTGTAATGCCGCTTATACATCACGTCGTCCCAGTGCATGCGCATCATCTTATGCGAGTTGCTGCCCGTCATGATCACGCGCCCGCCCGCTGCTTTCAGATACGGCCACAGCCGGTGCGTCAGCAGGAACCCCGCCAGATGGTTGAGCGCGAACTGAAGCTCATAGCCATCCTCAGTGGTGGTATACCAGTTTCTAACGCCGCCTGCATTATTGATCAGCGCCCACAGCCCGCCGCCGTCCAGCATGTCAATCACGGCATCCGCCACGGCGTTCACGTCCCTCTGCCTCGAAAGATCGCCGCAGACAAAGTCCACCTGCGCCTCCGGCATCGCGCCGAGAAGCGCCGCCTTTGCCCGGTCACACTTCTCGGGAGAGCGCCCCACGCCGATCACGCGCATCCCCTGCGCCGCGATGGCCCGAGCCGCCTCAAAGCCGATACCTGCCGTCGCGCCTGTTATCACCACCGTCTTCATGGCCATTCTCCTCTCATCGCATCCAGCGCAGACTGCGGTGCGTATATTGTCAGTTTCATCTCGTACGGCTGCGGAAATATCCCCAGAAAATCCGCAGGAAAACCCGTCTCCTCAATCTGCAGCGTCCCGTCCGCCATACTCACAGCCAGAGCGTCGTCCATGTTAATCTCCCCTGTCCGCCATGCTTTTACATAGGCCTCCACGCGGCATGTGTCGGACGGCACCCGTTCAATTTGCGCCATCTTGATATCCATCACGATCGCGGCGGGTGTGTCATCGAACGCATAGGTCTGCGCCGTCTCCCGTGAGAACAGCACCCCGGCGCCCACGAGAGCACCCAGCATTGCGGCCAGCCCCACAGCGCCCGCAATCATCAGTATGATCAGCACTTTCGTTGATTTCTTCATGCCTTCGCCTTCTTTCCCGTTTTTTGCATCATGCGCCTCACCAGCAGCGGCAGCGCGCCGAAAAGCTTGCACCAAATCCACGTCAGCCCCTTGACGCATAACATACCGCCCGCACCCAGCATCAGCGCCGCGAAAAACGCCGTCACCGCCCATAACGGGTAACCCTTGATGATCTCCGCCGCCATAATCGCAAGCGAACCCGCGCCCGCCAGCACCACGCTCGCCGCCCCGGCGTACAGCGACACCATCACCGACACACAGGCGAAATACAGCATCGCCGCCAGCACGCCGCCGCCCACCTTATAGCTGATAAACGCGCCGAGCATCCGCAGCGACGCACGCACCCCGCGGGATTCATGCGCCCGCCCGGCCGCGCCCATCGCGGAAAACATTTTAGCCAGCTGCGCCGGCTCGCCCAGCGCCCTGGCAATCTGCTCTTCGCTTTTGCCAGCTGCTTTGCCGATCTCAAAATGCTCGCGGTAGTCGGCCACTATATCCTGCTTCTCGTCCGCGCTCATGTGCTTGAGGCTTTTCTCAAGCAGCGCCAAGAATTCATTCATCGTCGTCCTCCATAAACAGCGCCACATTATGCGCGAAATTCTCCCATTCGTGCCGCAGCTTTCTGCCCGCCTCGCGTCCCTTTTCCGTCAGCCGGTAATATTTGCGCGGCGGCCCTCCGGATTCGGCCGACAGATATGTCTCGCAATACCCGTCGTTCTTCAGTTTGCGCAGCAGCGGATACAGCGTCCCCTCGGCAATCTCAATGCGCGATGATATTTTCTCCGCCAGCTCGTATCCGTAAGCGTCCCGCCGGGCCAGATAACACAGCACGCACAGCTCCAACACGCCTTTTTTAAACTGAGCGTTCATCTTCACCCTTTCTGGTTATTGTCCACTACTGTATTTTATTCAGTAGATAGACTATAGCACAGACTACTGAACAATGCAACATAGTTCTGGTGTTTTTTTCACTTTTTTTCAATGCTCTGAATAGCTTAAATTAAGCTTCGCATTTAGAGGTGGTGAAAATATATGTTTGCAAATAATGACTGTCTGCCGCTTCTGCTCTATTTATGCTGCTGTCGGGGCGGCTGGGGCGGCTGCGGTTGTTTTGACAGCTGTGGCTGGATGAATCGTTGCGGCTGCCTGTCGGGGTGCGGCTGTATCAATCCATGTGCTTCCCGTTGCCGCAGCTGCGGATGCGTGCTGGGCGGCTGCGGTTGCCACGGTGGCAAAGGCTGGTGGGGCGGCTGCGGTTGCCATAGCGGCAAAGGCTGGTGGGGCGGCTGCGGTTGCTGATTGTTAACTCATCCATATCATGGACGCCAATGAGGGTATCAGCGATACCCTTATTGGTATCCGATGCGCCTTATTCCGATGCTCTCACAGATAAACGGGCGGCCATTATCATGACAGCGGCGGCTGCCGCCATATAGGCTGCCATCAGCATAAATCCGGCACGCAGCCCCATGCCTTCAGAAATGCCCGCGAAACCAATATAGAGCAATATACCCGACAGGTTCATCAGCAGTGAGTTGACGGACAACACAGCGGCTCTGTGCTCAGATTTGATTTGCCGCTGAAGCATGCCCTCAGCCAATACAAAACATCCGCTGAGCAACGCGTAAAACAGCGCGTATACCGGAAACAGTACATATGAAAACGCATATGCCGATACGAAAAGCAAAGCGCCGCCGGCTATCGCCAGCAAGCAAACGCGATAGAGGCTGTGGACAATGCCCTTGAGCTTATATGCAAAACGCCGCCCCACCGACTCCGCACCGATGCGCAGCGCGCCCCATATGCCGATATGCTCCAGCGATAATCCAAGCCGCTGCGCATATATCTGGTCATATTCCTCCAATATCCCCGGCACGATAACAACCAGCGCACAGAACAGCAAAAGCAGCGCCACCTTTTTGTTTTTGACACATCGGGCCGCCAGCTCCCGGAAACCAACACCCGCGCGCTGTTGACTCCGCCGCAGATCGTTTCGTCTTTTTGTTTCCTTCAAAAACATGGCGGATATCAATGATACGGCGACAGCCGCAATGGATGCGCCCGCTGCCAGATCATAACCGGCCGAGGCCGCAAATCCTCCGAGCAGCATGGATAAAACCAAACCGGCACCGGCGTAAAAACCGGCCTTACCGGCAAATTTCTCATAATGATGATCCTGTTTGTGCTCCTCGAGCTTTTCATAGAGCAGCGCCTCGGCGGCTCCTGAACACAGAGCCTCATCAATACCCCAGCAGATAAAGCCGGCTGCAAACATAACAAAGCTGTCGGCGAGCAGCCAGAATATAAAGCATACCAGTTTGAATGCGGTGCCAATAACAATGAGCTGCTTTCGGCTCCATCTGTCCGCAAGCATTCCCGACGGTATCTCCAGCAGAATAACGGGAATGCTCCATATGATCAGCAGCAGCGATATATCCATAAAGGATAATCCCTTGGATTCAAACAGCAGCATGTACACAGGGTACAGCAACACAAACTCGCCGAAGAAATGATGTGTATAGAAAAAGAAACGAAATGACTTAAGTGAATTCATATTAAACCTCCATGAATCGAATTGATCGGCCAAACCCAATCAATCACGGAGGCCCTCTTGAAAAAAACCAACGACAACCAGCCGCAAGGTTAATGCCTTCACGGCAAACGAAAGCTACATATAGGGCTCTTTTCCGATGATGATGCTACTGTCCGGTATCAATTAATGGGAATCGGTTCATATGTCCCCCCTTGGCTCGTATTCATACAGTGCACATGACATCATCAGCAGCCCGGCGACGTGTTTTTTTGCTTGGCTTCCTTGATGCGCACGTACTTATGCACGTTGTTGGGGCTGCTCGTCCGGCGGGATTGGATCTCAAACTGCTTGAGCGATGAAACAAACGGCGTCAGTTTTGAGTACCCATAGTTGCGCGTGTCAAAGTCCGGATAACGCTTGTTCAAAAGCTTGCCCACCTGCCCCAGGTAAGCCCAGCCGTCCTCATCCGAGCTCTCGGTGATAATCACCTTGAGCGCCTCAATAATCTCTTCGCGGCTGGCCATGCCTTCCTTGGCGGGCGACGGCTTTGCGTTCCCGTTGACCGGCGCTTCCTCTTTCGAGGCCGGCGCGGGCTTTGAGAGCACTTCCAAGTACTTGAATATTTCGCAGGCCGAGATAAAAGGCGTCGGTGTCTTTTTTTCACCCATACCAATTACATACATGCCCGACTCGCGCAGACGCGCCACCAGCCGCGTGAAATCGCTGTCGCTTGATACGATGCAAAAGCCCTCCACGTTGCCGGAATACAATATGTCCATCGCGTCAATGATCAGCGCAGCGTCCGTCGCGTTTTTTCCCGTGGTGTAACTGTACTGCTGAATGGGCGTGATGGAGTTGGATAAAAGCACGCTTTTCCAGGAAGCCAGCTGAGGCTTTGTCCAGTCACCGTATATGCGTTTATAGGTGGGCGTGCCGTGGTTGGAAATCTCATCCAGTATTGGTTTGACGTATTTATCCGAAACGTTATCCGCGTCGATCAGCACCGCAATTCTTTTATCGTCCATTTGCTTCTCCCGCTGTTGTTTTTCTATCTACATTCACTATAACCATAATTATACTCTATTATACCCCGCTGCGCAGCCGGACACAAGCGCGGTTTTATGGATTCTCGGCGCTTATCACAAGCCTTTTTCGGCTTCGGGGCAAGTGGATTAATATTTCTTCCGGCTCAACAGCCCTTTTAAAAGCAGCGCCGCCACACTGCCGCTTTGCTTTTGGTATGGCCGGCCCGCCAGCATCAGGCGCTCCACCCGCAGTCGGCTTAGCTCGCTCACCGGCACCGCGTAAGGGTTTTCGGACAGCACTATCATATCCGCTGTTTTGCCCGGCTTCAGGCTGCCCCGCTCCTTTTCGTCAAAAGACGTCCAGTAACCGTTCCACGTGGCCATCCGGAGCGCTTCAGCGACGGAAACCGACTGCTCTCTGATCGGGTGATTGCACGCATTGTGAATCCACTGAATCGGGTCCGGCCGCGTGCAGGGCGCATCGGAACCCATCGACAGCATAATTCGGTTATCCAAAAAGCTTTTGAGCGGGCTCAAGCGCGCCGCCCTGTCCCCCAGGATGCTGTACAAATGCCAGTTAGGCTCCATCGGCCAGTCAAAAAAAGCGGGCTGCACGGGTATCTGAATACCATACGCCGCGCAAATGTCCATGCCCGGGCGGTTAGGCAAAAAGGCATGGATGATGCCATGGCGGTGATCCTGCCGCGGGCAGTCGTCCAGCGCGGCTTTCAGCGCCCGCGCCGCCTGCTCAAAAGCCGCATCGCCGATGGCATGCAGCTCAATCTGCAGCCCCGCCCTGTTTGCTTTTATGCAAAAAGCCGTTACCTCTTCATCGCTGTAGAACAGGACGCCCTTGTTGTCCGTCCCCTCATACGGCTCCGTCAGCGCCGCGTCCAGCGAGCAGAACGACCCGTCCAGCGCGTTCGCGAAGCACCCCCCCACGCGCGGGAAACCGCGTCGTTTCACCTTGCCGGCGTTCATTGTCTGGTAAAACACCCGGAGCTGAAAGCCGCCGCCCACACCACGGGCAAATATCCGCTCCAGCTCCACATC
>CAZNVX010000232.1:0-5585 GCA_964576225.1 uncultured Christensenellaceae bacterium | reverse complement strand
TAACTAAAGTAATAAGAAATATTTATATATAGGCATGTCTTGCGAACAAAATAAAAAAGCCCCCGCTTATCGTTGCGATGGACTTTTTTTCTTGGTGGGCGATCGGGGGCTCGAACCCCGGACACCCTGATTAAGAGTCAGGTGCTCTACCAACTGAGCTAATCGCCCAAGCTAAATCCAAAAAATCGCACACTTTTGAGGGGGATTTTGAAACTTGGAGCGGGTGATGGGAATCGAACCCACGCAACCAGCTTGGAAGGCTGGGGCTCTACCGTTGAGCTACACCCGCATGCCACCTGAGAAACCAATGGGCTCTTTAATGGCTCTTACAAAAAAATGGAGCGGAAGACGGGATTCGAACCCGCGACTTCGACCTTGGCAAGGTCGCACTCTACCACTGAGTCACTCCCGCTTGTGTGCGTGGTGCGGGCGAAGAGACTTGAACTCCCACGCCGCAAGGGCACCAGATCCTAAGTCTGGCGCGTCTGCCAATTCCGCCACGCCCGCCTGTCACGCGCCCTTGGTCAGCGCTCCGTTTTTGGACACTTTGCTATTCTAACACCTCACATACCAATAGTCAATAATGATTCCGTGTTATTTTGTATTGTCAAGCATCCATACCACAGCATTTTTTATATTTTTTCCCACTTCCGCAAGAACAGGGAGAATTCCGGCCAATTTTATTGGAAACAGCCTGCTTATCCAGACGCCACTTATCGCGTATGCCTCGCCGCTGCTCCTCAGATAGTGTGTCATCCCATTCGGGCAATGTATAAAGCCATTTGGCCTTGGCTTCCAACATGTTGTAATACAGCTTCTCAAAGTCCACTTTGAGCGACACATCGCTGCCTTCTTTGAGCTTGTCAAGGGTTACCTCTTTATTAAGGCTGGTGTTGATGCCGTCCAGAAAACCCATAAACACCACAGGACTCATGCCCAGCTCATCCGCAAGCTCAGCCAGCTTTCCTTCATAGATGCCTTCTTTTTGAGCCAGAATCTTCTTGTAAGCTTGTGTTTCGATATCAAAATACTCATCCCAGAACGCCTTGTTGTCCTGCGGTGTCCTCTCGGCCTCAGCCATGCCCTGCCATTGGCTGTATAAACTCATGCCTTCCCCCCCAGCTTCTGTTCGAGCACTGTTTTTATCTGCTTGATAAAGGCTTCGGTGCTCACCTTCTCTTTATTCTCAGCTTCACTGAGCATAAAGAGGTCACCTGTCATGACGCCGTTTTCTATTGTGGACAAGGCTGCCGCCTCAAGCGCATCGGCAAATTCACTTAATGCTTCGTTAGCGTCTATCTCGCCGCGTTTTCGCAGTGCGCCTGTCCAGGCAAAAAGCGTCGCCATACAGTTGGTGGAGGTCTCTTTGCCCTCCAAATGACGGTAATAGTGCTTGGTCACCGTACCATGGGCCGCTTCATATTCATAGAGCCCATCTGGGGATACCAGCACAGATGTCATCATGGCCAGGCTGCCGTACGCGGTGGCCACCATGTCAGACATCACGTCACCGTCATAGTTCATGCAAGCCCAGATAAAACCGCCCTGGCTGCGTATCACACGCGCCACAGCGTCATCAATCAGCGTATAGAAATACTCGATTCCTGCCTGCTCAAACTTATTCTTATAAACATCTTCATATATCTGCGCAAAAATATCCTTGAAACGATGATGATACAGCTTCGAAATTGTATCCTTGGTGGCAAACCACAAATCGCGGCGGGCATCAAGCGCATAATTAAAGCAGCTTTTTGCAAAGCTTTCGATCGATTTTGTTGTGTTGAACATACCCCGGACAACGCCGCCGGCTGCATCAAAATCTGCGATGGTACGCCTTTCAACCGAGCCGTCACGTCTCGTCACGATGAGTTCGGCTTTTCCTTCCCCATCAATTACACACTCCTGCGCGTTGTAAATATCCCCATATGCATGACGCGCAATGATAATCGGTTCGCTCCATGTCTTGACTGAGGGTGAAATGCCTTTTATCAGAATCGGCTCGCGAAATACTGTGCCGTCGAGGATCTCACGGATGGTCCCGTTCGGGCTTTTCCACATCTTCTTGAGGTCATATTCTTCCACGCGCTGGGCGTTTGGGGTGATCGTTGCGCATTTGACACCCACGCCATATTTTTTTATAGCCTCGGCAGCGTCTATCGTCACTTGATCATCCGTCGCATCACGCTCGGTCAGCCCAAGGTCGTAATACGCTGTGTTCAGCTCGATATAAGGTTCCAGCAAATAATCCTTAATCATTTTCCAGATGATGCGGGTCATCTCATCGCCGTCGATCTCCACCAGAGGAACTGGCATTTTAATTTTGGCCATCGGTATCTCCTTATGTATGTAAAAAAGTTTAATAAGCAAAGCATACGCGTCACATTCTAAATGATATCACGCGAAAAAACAACCCTGATCTTCTTTTTCGTTGATTACCTTCTCCATTAACCGTTTTTTCTGTCATAGAACGGACTCTTGGATGCTGTGGCCAAAGGCAGCCCGAACACGATCCGGGTGTCATCTCCAAGCAGCTTCATTTCACGAGCAGCGATGCCCACCGAATACATGACACGGTTATCAAGGCGAATATCCGCAGCGCGGCTGACGGCGCTGCCCATCGCTATGCCCAAATCGTTCAGATTAAACGCACACGGTACCGTGGGATAATTGTTCTTATCTGCACATGTGTCGAAACCGCATAAACCGCAATCGAGCCCGAGAGGGGCTATTTTTGTGCCGATGAGCAGGAGTGCCTGCGAAACCATGAGGTTTTTGGCATCGCGCACAAAAAAATCAGCTGCCTTTCCCTCTTGGTGAAGACGCATCATCGTCTGAGCAATAGCCGGCAGCTCTTCCGCATCGGCCACAGCGATGACAAGATTATCAACGCCCCGCGCTTTGGGGGCAGTGCGGGCCGCGTTTGCTATTTGCTCGGCCGCCTCCAACACCGTGCGGTTCTTCTCATCCTGCTGAAAATAGATCATCATACATCTCCTTTCGTTGCGTTGTTGACGGCTTTTTCTTATGGGTTAATCTGTGTCACCAAAAGAACCGTTGGGCAGACTGCCCAACGGTTCTTTGCATCGGTTCAAGCAGTTGCTTTCCTTCTGCACACCATGACCTGACCGTTACTCTTCCTCGGCGTCTTTCTTTGCCTGGGCAATCACCTTTTCAGCCAGATTTCCGGGGAGTTCATCATAGCGCTCAAAAGTCATCTTAAATGAACCGCGCGCCTGTGTCATTGACCGCAGATCCGTGGCATATTTAAATACTTCTGCCAGCGGCACTTCCGCAATGACCTCCTGGAGCCCCCCCACCGGGTTCATCCCAAGGATGCGGCCGCGACGGCGGTTAATATCGCCAATGACGTCACCCATATATTCGTCGGGGATGGCCACTGTCAGTTTGTATATCGGCTCTAGCAGTGTCGGGCCTGCCTCGGCGCAGCCTTTCTTGTAAGCCAGGCTGGCCGCAACCTTGAATGCCATTTCTGAGGAGTCAACCGGGTGGAAGGAGCCGTCGTACAAAGTGGCGCGAATATTGACCATAGGAAAGCCGGCGAGCACGCCGCGCACCAGGCTCTCTCTTAATCCCTTTTCAACAGCCGGGATATACTGCCGCGGCACAGCACCGCCCACAATTTTATCCACAAATTCAAACGGCTCGGGCGAGTCATACAGCGGTTCGAATTCAATATGAACGTCACCGAACTGACCGTGCCCGCCAGATTGCTTTTTATGGCGCCCCTGTGCCTTAACTTTCTTTTTAATGGTCTCCCGGTAAGGCACTTGCGGGTCAGACAGCTGAGCCTCTACCCCAAATTTGTTTTGCAGCTTCCTGCATATCACCTCAAGGTGCAATTCTCCCAATCCACTGACCAGCGTATCTGAAGTGTCCGACTGCTTGATCACCTTGAACGAAGGATCTTCCTCTTCCAGGCGGTGCAGCCCGGCAAACACCTTTTCTTCTTCTCCCTGTTTCTTAGCGGATACCGCCAGAGAAATACACGGTTCGGGGATTTGAATATCAGTAAAAACGACAGGCTTGCTCTCATCACAGAGCGTGCCGCCCGTGTCAGTATGCTGTAATTTTGCAAGCGCACCAATATCACCGGCGCTCAATTTCTCAACGCTGATCTGCTTCTTGCCCGACATCACGTATATCTGTCCAAATTTCTCTGATTTTCCTGTATTGGCGTTCTTGATGGCTTGGCCAGCTGTCAGCTCTCCGCCAAGTATTTTAAAAACCGATAGCGTGCCGACGAATGGATCGGCTACTGTCTTGTAAACCTGAGCAGCAAACGGCTGGGCAGCATCGGCTGTGTATTCAATCTCATCGCCCTTGGGCGTTTTGCCTGCCACCCGAATCGCTTTATCGGGCGATGGCATGAACGAGACGATGTTGTCCAGCAACAGCGACACGCCAAGGTTTGGCCCGCCGGCGCCTAAAAACACGGGAACGACATCGCCTGATGCTATGCCCACTTTAAGACCTTTAAGAATATCATCCTTGGAGAGCTCTTCCCCTTCAAAGAATTTTTCCATCAACGCTTCATCATTCTCGGCAGCGTTTTCTATAATGGCTTCACGTATTTCTTCTGCCTTTGCGGCAATATCCGCAGGCGCTTCCATTTCCTTGACCTTTTTGCCGTCGAAAGCATACGCCTTCTTTTCAATCACGTCATAAATGCCTTTGAAATTAAGCCCTTGTCCGATGGGCAGCTGCAAAACTGTGACGCGCGTGCCGTATTTGTCCTTAAGCGTTTGCAGCGCCTTGTCAAAGTCCACATGCTCCTTGTCCATCTGATTGATGAAAAAGGCTTTGGCAATACCGGCCTGCAGGCATGCATCCCATGCTTTTTCCGCCCCTACATTCAGCCCGCCCAAACCGCTCACGATGATCAACGCGCTGTCTCCCAAATAATATCCGGACGTGGCATCCCCTATAAAATCGAAGTATCCTGGTGTGTCGATGATATTAATCTTTTTGTCTTTCCACTCGACGGGCGCAATCGCAGAGCTGATAGAGATGTGACGCTTTGTTTCTTCCGGGTCAAAGTCCATCACCGTATTGCCGTCATCGGTTCGGCCCTGTCTGTCGATCATGCCGCTGATAAAAAGCATTGCCTCGGCCAGCGTTGTTTTCCCTTCCCCGCCGTGCCCCACGAGGGTAATGTTTCTTATGTCGCTTGTGCTGTAAAATTTCATACGTTTCCTCCAACATATTCACAACCAGTCTGCTTCCAACTGATCTTTTAATGATTAAGATTCATTCTATCAGAAAGGTTCCTAAAAATAAATAAGATTTTTAACTTTAGGTATGGAAAATAGGATAGAATTATGACATAATATTTCGATGAAAAAGATTGAAGGAGATATAAATGAGCGACCTTAATCAGGATAATTCCAACTTAGATTTTCAAAATGATGATTCTCAGCCAGAGGAGAACAAGAAAAAGTTCACAGATAAGCAGCTCAGGATCATACAAGCCATCGCCGGCATAGTGTGTGCGGCTGCGCTGGTGTTGTCCATGTACATACCTACTTATCTGGTGGAAAACCGGGTTATTGAAAGCGACAGTCTGA
>CAZNVX010000231.1:0-5647 GCA_964576225.1 uncultured Christensenellaceae bacterium | reverse complement strand
CGGGGGGTAAACCGCGAAGCTGTCTCCCGAATGGACGCCGGCGCGCTCAATATGCTCCATAACGCCGACGATCATCGCGTCAGAACCGTCGCAGATGCCGTCTGTTTCCACCTCTTTGCCGACCACGTATTTGTCGATCAGCACAGGGTGCTGCGGCGATATTTTGGCCGCCATGGTCATGTATTCTTCCAGCTCCTGCGCGTTATAGACGATCTCCATCGCACGGCCTCCCAGCACATAGGACGGGCGCACCAGCACAGGGAAACCAATGGATTCGGCTATTTTTTTGGCGCCTACCATCGAAAATGCCGTGGCGCCGGCAGGCAGCGGTATGCCGAGCTTCTCGAGCACCTTGATAAAACGTTCCCTGTCTTCGGCGCGGTCGATGCCCTCAACCGGTGTGCCCAAAATGTTCACGCCCACCCTGGCCAGCGGCGCGGCAAGATTGATCGCCGTCTGGCCGCCAAACTGCACAATAACGCCCTCCGGCTTTTCACGCTCGATGACATCCAACACGCACTCGCGCGTGAGTGGTTCAAAGTACAGCTTATCGGATGTGTCAAAGTCAGTCGATACTGTTTCCGGATTGGAATTGATAATGATGGATTCGTAGCCAAGGCTTTTGAGCGCCAGCACCGAATGCACCGAACAGTAATCAAACTCGATGCCCTGTCCGATGCGGATGGGGCCGGAGCCCAGTACGACGACTTTCTTGCGCCCGCTGTCACGCGCCTCGTCCACGCTGTCATAGCAGGAATAATAATAGGGTGTTTTGGCCTCAAATTCGCCCGCGCAGGTATCCACCATTTTATAGGTCGGCCGGATGCCCAGCGCACCGCGCAGCGCTTTGACGGCAGCTTCCTGAGAGCCCAACAGGTTGGCGATGTAGCTGTCGCCAAAGCCGTATTTCTTGCTGCGCCTGAGCAGCTCCGCGGGCAGCGTATCAATGGTATGGCTTTTAAGTTCGGCCGCCAGCGTCACAATATTCTTGAGTTTGCTGATAAAGAATTTATCGATACGCGTGATCTCAAAAATCTCGTCGATGGTATAACCGCGGTCCAGCGCTTCGGACACGACGAATATACGCTCATCATCGGGGTTTTTGAGTGAGTTTTCTATTTCTTTATCCGTCCAGCCCGCGATGCTCTTCATGCCCAGCTGGTAGTCGAGCTTTACATCCAGGCTGTCGATCGCTTTAAGCAGCGACTCCTCGATGTTGCGGCCGATGGCCATCACTTCACCGGTTGCCTTCATCTGCGTGCCCAGCGTGCGTGTGGCAGTGACGAATTTATCAAAAGGCCAGCGCGGGACCTTGGTGACCACATAATCCAGTGCCGGCTCAAAACAGGCGCATGTTTCTCCGGTAATCGGGTTGGTAATCTCGTCCAGGCCATAGCCCACGGCGATCTTGGCGGCCGCGCGGGCGATGGGGTAACCCGTCGCTTTGCTGGCCAGTGCGGATGAACGGCTGACGCGCGGGTTCACCTCAATCACGACATAATCATAATTGTCCGGGTTAAGGGCAAATTGGATATTACACCCGCCTTTAATGCCGAGCGCGCGGATGATTTTGATGGACGCGCTGCGCAGCATCTGATATTCCTTGTCCGAGAGCGTTTGTGACGGCGCGACCACAATGCTGTCGCCCGTGTGGATACCCACCGGGTCAATGTTCTCCATGTTGCACACGACGATGCAGTTATCGTTGGCGTCGCGCATCACCTCGTATTCGATCTCCTTATAGCCCGCAACGCTCTGCTCCAGAAGCACCTGCCCGATCATCGAGAAGTTCAAGCCCTGGTTGGTGATGTTTTTTAGCGATTCAAGATCGTGTGCGATACCGCCGCCCGTACCACCCAATGTATAAGCAGGCCGGATGATGACAGGATAACCCGCTTCCTGCGCGAATGCGACGGCGTCGCTGACAGAGCCGGCGATGCAGCTGCGCGCGATCTTTTCGCCGATGCGTTCCATTGTCGCTTTAAACAGCTCGCGGTCTTCGGCCAGCTTGATGGATTCGAGCGACGTGCCCAGCAGCTCAATGTCCAGCTCGCCAAGTATACCGCTGTCCGCCAGTTCCACCGCCATATTCAGGCCCGTTTGCCCGCCCAGCGTGGCGATGATTCCCTGAGGCCTCTCAACGCGCAGTATCTTAGAGATGGTTTCAAGCGTGATGGGCTCTATATAGACGCGGTCGGCCATTTCCTCATCTGTCATAATGGTCGCCGGGTTCGAATTGATCAGCACCACTTCATAGCCTTCTTCGCGGAGCGCCTTGCAGGCCTGTGTGCCCGAATAGTCAAATTCGGCCGCCTGACCGATGACGATGGGGCCTGAGCCAATCACCATTATTTTTTTCAAGTCTTCCCTTTTGGGCATTGGATAACCTCCGGTGCTTGAGTTGGGCGGCTTACTGCAGGGGGTTCAGGCATTACGCCGCGCCAGCGCTGCCTTAAATCGTTCTCCCATAATCATAGCGGCTAAGCCAGCAGCTTTTTCAGTTGGTCAATCAGCGCATCAATATGAGAGGCCTGTATCACATAGGGCGGAAGGAAGCGGAGCACATTGCGTCCGGCGGTTGCCGTTATGAAACCCGCTTCGAGCAGCATTGCCTGAATGTCTTTGGCGGATATGGCATCGATAAGCTCAATACCCAGCATCAGCCCGCGCCCGCGTACGTCAACGACAGCCGGGCAGGCATCCTTCATTGCGTTCAACCGGCCAGCGAAGTAGGCGCCCATATGGGTCACGTGCGCCAGCAGGCTGGTATTGACGAGTTTGTCCGTTACGTAATACGCCGCCGCGCAGGCCAGATAATTGCCGCCGAAGGTGGAGCCGTGATCGCCCGGGGTCAGCGCTTTTGACGCTTCGCCGCGAGCCAAGAAAGCGCCGACGGGGAAGCCGTTGCCCAATGATTTGGCGAGCACCACCACATCCGGCAGCCCACCGAGTGCGGGTGAGGCAAGCAGCGCGCCTGTGCGACCCATACCCGTCTGTATCTCGTCTGTGATCATCAGCGCGCCGTGCTTGTTGCACAGGTTGCGTACCGCCGCAAAGTATTCTGATGTGACAGGCAGTATGCCGCCTTCTCCCAGTATCGGCTCGATCAGCACCGCCGCGGTTTTATCGCTGACGGCGGCCTCAAGAGCAGCGATATCGTTCACGGGTACATAGCTAAACCCGTCCAACAGCGGCCGGTAAGCCTCGTGGAATTTGTCCTGACCGGTGGCGGCCAGTGTGGCGAGTGTACGGCCGTGAAAGCTGCCCTGCATGGTGACAACCTGATTGCGCGGCAGGCCTTGGGCAAAGTGGTGCTTGCGCGCCAGCTTGAGCGCGCCCTCTACCGCTTCGGCCCCGCTGTTTCCCAAAAAAACGTTGTCAAAGCCGGTGGCCTCGCACAACAGCTTGGCCAGTCTGGCCTGCGCTTCGATGTAGAAATAGTTGGACGTGTGCATCAGGGTATCCACAGTGTGCTTTAATGCTTGCTTGTATCCCTCGTCCGAATACCCGAGACAGTTGACGGCGATGCCGGATAAAAAGTCGATATAGCGCTTCCCGGCGCTGTCAAACAGATACACGTCCTCACCGCGGACAAAGCTGACGGGAAGACGTTTGCCGAATACAGGGCAATAGTGCTGTTGATCCAACATGGAGATTTGTTTGATGTCCATAATCTATTCCCTCACCATGGTTCCGATGCCGGTATCTGTGAAAATCTCAAGCAGTATCGGATGCGGAATCGTGCCGTTAAGTATATGCGTGCGCTTGACTCCGCTGCGTATCGCTTTGATGCAGCCCTCCACTTTGGGCAGCATGCCGCCGGATATCACGCCATTGTTGATATACTTGTATATTTCGTCGATGGATATCTCGTATATCAGCGTGTCCGGGTCGGCCGGAACGCTCCTTATGCCGTCAATGTCGGTCAGAAACATCAGCTTCTCGGCAGAAAGCGCTGCGGCAATGTCACCCGCCACGGTGTCTGCGTTGATGTTGTAACTCTCGCCGTCCTCGCCGACGCCAATGGGTGCGATGACGGGGATATATTCATCCTGCGTCAGCGTGTTGAGCAGCTTTGTGTTGATGCCGGTGATCTTGCCGACGCGGCCCATATCAAAGCCGTCTTCCAGCACCAGCTTTTCTGCCTGTATCAGCGACGCGTCTTTGCCGCACAGACCAATGGCTTTAGAGCCAGCGACGCCCAGCTGCGAGACAATCTCCTTGTTGATCTTGCCGGTAAGAACCATCTGGACAATCTCCATCGTCATCGTGTCTGTGACGCGCAGGCCGTTGTGAAACTGCGGCTCCACATCATATTTTTTCAGCAGGCCGTTGATATCGCCGCCGCCGCCATGCACCACCATGGGATTCACGCCGACATATTTGAGCAGTGTGATGTCCTGCATGATTTTCTTGGAGAGGTCTTCGGAGAGCATTGCAGCGCCGCCATATTTGATAACCACGGTTTTCCCGGACAGCCGCCGGATATACGGCAGGGCCTCAATCAGTATGTTGGCTTTTTCAATGTATTTATCCATATTATAAATACCATCCCGTATAATTTAATCCCTCGCGCTCATCGAAGCCGCAGATAAGGTTCATGTTTTGCACCGCCTGGCCGGCCGCTCCTTTAATCAGGTTGTCGATACAGGAGACGATGACGAGCCTGCCAGCCCGTTTATCCAGCGTAAAGCCGATCACGCAGTTGTTTGAACCGGTCACATGCTTGAGTTCGGGCAGCCTGTTGTCTGATACGTGTACAAACGGTTCGTCTTTATACATGCCGTAGGCGCGCCACACATCCGCCTGCTCAACGCCGGTTTTCGGTGTGGCGTATATCGTTGATAGTATACCGCGCTTGACAGGCAGCAGATGCGGCGTGAACGACACAACCACATTGCAGCCAGCGGCCATGGTCAGCTCCTGCTCAATCTCTGAGGTATGACGGTGAGTGGCCACGCCGTAGGCTTTTACAGATTCATCCACCTCGCAGAAATGATAGGCAATGTTCGCGCTTCTTCCGGCACCGGTTGTGCCTGATTTTGCGTCGATGACAATACCCCCGGGGTTCACGATGCCATCTTTAAGCAGCGGATACAGCGCGAGTATCGCGCATGTTGTGTAGCAACCCGGGTTGCCGATAAGGCGCGCATTCCCGATGCGGCTGCGGTAAAGCTCCGGCATGCCGTATACGCTTTCAGGCAATAATTCGGGTGCTGCATGCGGTATCTTATACCATGCCTCATACGTCGCAGCATCTGAATAGCGGAAGTCACCCGACAGATCGATCACGCGCAGACCCTTGCCAAGCAGCTCGGGCACCGTCGCGGCGGATGTGCCGTGAGGCAGGCAGGTGAACACGATTTCACTGTCCGCGCAGATTGCATCGGGATTCATGTCTTCAAGCATAAAGTCGTGTGCTGCGAAGTTTGGGTACAGATCACTCAAACGCTGACCTGCGAAGCTTTTGGATATCGCGTGCATAATCCGGACCCTGCTGTGTGCGGATAACAGCCGCATCAGCTCAGCACCTGCGTATCCTGTCGCGCCGACCACGCTCACTTTAACCACTATTACCGGCCTCCTGTATAGAATATTAATAATTATACACAAAAATGCATAAAAATGCAACACCTTTTTTCAAGAA
>CAZNVX010000230.1:0-5658 GCA_964576225.1 uncultured Christensenellaceae bacterium | reverse complement strand
CATTTAAAATTATGCAGTAGGCTTTTTTAATTTTTTCGTTTATAATGTTGACAAAAGTGTTATCATGAACATATACACAGGTGAGCCTGGTTATTCTACACTGTAACCTTAATGAAGGATGTAAAACTTGGAGCAGATCTATGATGCCATTAAAAACAGCATAGTGGATTTTAACTGGATCGATGTGATCGATATTCTGCTTCTGGCCATTATCATTTACTGGCTTTTGAAGCTGACTTCAAAGACGCGCGCGATGCAGGTTTTGAAAGGCCTTGGCATCATATTGCTGGCAGCCTGGGTGACGGACTTTTTGGGCCTTGTGGGCACAACGTGGATCTTAAACTATGTGTTAACGGCCGGTGCGCTGGTGATTGTGATTATATTCCAGCCGGAGTTGCGGCGGGCGCTGGCCAAGCTGGGCCGCGGGCGTATTGAGCTGACGCCGTCATACGTAACCAATGCGCAGGAAACGGTGGAGAGCATATTAAAGGCGGTGCTCGCTTTGTCCAAGAAAAGGGTGGGCGCGCTGATCGTCTTTGAAAGAAAAACGGGGCTCAAAGAGGTGATCGAAAGCGGCACGCGCATCGGCGCGGTGATTTCCCCCGAACTGCTGGAGAACCTGTTCTTTACCAACTCGCCGCTTCACGACGGCGCCGTGATTATTCGCGAGGATACCATTGAGGCGGCCGGCTGTTTTCTGCCTTTGAGTGACAACAAGCAGATCGGGCAGGAGCTCGGGACGCGTCACCGCGCGGCGCTGGGCGTATCCGAGGTGTCAGACAGCGTGACGCTGGTGATATCCGAGGAGACGGGTGTGATCTCCGTCGCGCAGGACGGCACGCTGATCCGTTATCTGGATTCAAAGTCCATCCGGGACCTTCTGGAAGACATGTATCTGATCAAACAAGCGGCCAAATTCAGAGCGTTGAAGCTGAAGCGGAAGGGGCGTGATGAGCAATGAAGAAGGTGTTTAGCTTCATCTGGCGCATGCTCCGCGGCAACCTTGTGCTCAAAATCATGGCTTTGCTTTTTGCTGTGATACTCTGGAGCTATGTGCTGGCCGATATCAACCCGCCACGGGAGCGTGTGATGGCGGACATCAAGCTGCGATATACCAATGCCGAGGAGTTGAAAGCCAAGGGGCTCGATATTTCCGGCAGCCTTTCTGATGTGCTGGACACGGTGGATGTGCGCATTGAGGTGCGGCAGAGCGAAATCAAATATTTAAGCGACCAGAACGTGCGCGCGACAGTCGATTTGTCCACGATAAACGGCCCCGGTCTGCGCACGCTTAAAATCATGCCCACAACGACATACGGGCAGGTGCTCGATGTTTATCCGCCCACCGTTGAGCTGTATGTGGACCACTATGAAACGCGGACGATACCCGTGAACGTGGAGGTGACCGGCAGCGTGCCGCAGGGCTATCATGCGAGCGAGCCCGAGATTACGCCCGGCGTGGTGACGATTTCCGGCGCGAGCGTGGATGTGGAGAAGGTGGCCGGCGCTGTATGCACCGTTGATTTGAGCGGGCTGACGGAAGGGTTTAACAAAAGCCTTGAGGTGCGGCTGCTGGATGATGACGGCAACGTGGTGGATAAGTCGCTGTTTGCCGAAGGCCTGCCCTCTGTTATCGTGAACCTGAAGGTGCTGGCGAAAAAGTCGGTGCCGGTTAACGCAAAAAGCGCGATTCTCGGGCAGGATGAGCTGGCTGCCGGATATGAGATTGCCGGTATCAGCTGTGTGCCGGATACGGTGGAGATTGTGGGCGACGCCAGCGTGTTGGATACAGTCAACAGCATCAATCTGGTGCCGTACAGCGTGAGCGGCGCGAGCAACAGTGTGGCCATGCTGCTCGATTATCAGCCGCCTGAAGGCGTCAGCGTGCTGACGGGTAACAAGGCGCAGGTGTATATTGAAATACGCCAGATCATGGAGACGAAGGATTACAGCCGGATCGATATCGGCGTGCGCAACCTGGCTGTGGGGCTGACGGCTCAGCTTTCCGAGACGCAGACGGATGTGACGGTGATTGCGGGAACCGCGCAGCTGTCGGCATTGGACCGGTCCGACATCGTGCCGTTTGTGGATCTGGAAGGGCTGGGACGCGGTGTGCACACGGTTTACGTGCAGTTTGAGATACCAGAAGGCTTTTCGGCGGAGAATTTCTCAGCGGATATCAGCACGATCATCGTGAAGATATTGTAATCCTGACAGGAAATGCGCAGAATAAAAGGGGGCGGTTCGGCCGTCCTTTTTTGCGAAAGTTTATCATAACGGCAGCACCAGAAGGAAATTCGGATGGCGATCGAAATTTGCGGCATTGGTTTGCCGCTGGGCAGCGGTGATGACGATATCAAACACGCGGTGGCGTTGCGGCTGGGCATTAAAGCGGCCGATATCGAATGGCTGCGCGTGGTGCGCGAGTCTTTGGACGCGCGCAAGGACGTGCGGATGGTCGTCACCGTTCATGTGACGCTGCATGACCACAAAAGGCAGCGCATGCTCGAAAAAAAGCACGGCTGCGCGGACACCCGCGCCGAGACAAAGATCATTTACGGCAGCAAAGATCCCGGATGTCCCGTGGTGATCGGCGCGGGGCCATGTGGCCTGTTTGCTGCACTGACGCTGGCGGCCCATGGATACAAACCGCTGTTGATTGAACGCGGACGGGATATGGAGCGACGAGTGCGCGATGTGGAACGGCTGCGGCTCGGCGGTGTGCTGGATGAGCAGAGCAACATCTGCTTTGGCGCGGGCGGAGCGGGCGCTTTTTCGGACGGCAAGCTGACCACAAGGATCAAGGATCCGCGGTCTTATACGGTGCTGAAAACGCTGGCGGACTGCGGCGCGCCCGAGGAGATCATGGTGCTCGCCAAGCCGCACACCGGCACGGAGCATATCCGCACGGCGGTTGCCGGTATGATCGAGCGGATCAGGGCGCTGGGCGGCACCGTAAGTTTTGAAAGTCAGCTTTCGGGTATTTCAGTGTCACGCGGGGGGCTTGCCGGCATAACATTTGTGAAAGACGGGTTGCCGCACACGGTGGAGACGCGCGCGGCGGTGCTGGCCATCGGACACAGCGCGCGGGATACCTATGCCATGCTGCTGGACGCCAATGTCATGCTGACGCCGAAGCCGTTCGCGGTGGGTTTGCGGATTGAGCATCGGCGCGCGTTCATCGATCGGGCGCAGTACGGCGCGTCGTACGGCCATCCGGCGCTGGGCGCGGCGGAGTACCGGCTGGCAACGCGCTCGGGCGGGCGCGGCGTGTACACATTCTGCATGTGCCCGGGCGGCGAGGTTGTCTGCTCGGCCACCGAACAGGGCGGTGTGGCGGTGAACGGCATGAGCGGTTATGCGCGGGACGGAGAGAACTCAAACAGCGCCGTGGTGGTGGCTGTGTCGCCGGAGGATTTTGAGCCGGGTGTGCTGGGCGGCGTTGCGTTTCAGAGGCGGATGGAGCAGGCGGCCTATGCGCGCTCGGGCGGCTGCGGCGCGCCGGCACAGACGCTGGGGGATTTTTTTGCCGGACGGACGACCAAGCTTTTTGGCGAGGTGCAGCCTTCATACAAGCCCGAAGCCGTGGGCGCGGACCTAAACGGATGTCTGCCGGGATACGTGTCGGCGGCAATAAAAGAAGGGCTGCGGGACTTTGGCCGCAAGCTTGATGGCTTTGACATGCCGGATGCCGTGCTGACCGGCGTGGAGACGCGCACGTCCGCACCGGTGCGCATTGTGCGGGATGAAACGCTGCAGGCGCAGGGCATTGAAGGGCTGTTTCCTGCGGGTGAGGGCGCGGGTTATGCGGGGGGAATTGTGTCCGCCGCGGTGGACGGTATCAAATGCGCGGAAGCGCTGATGCGCATCTGCGCGCGGCCGGCATAGAATAAGGAGTAGCAATGAAAAATATCACGGTGCTTTTCGGAAACTACGGCAGCGGCAAGACGGAGCTGTCGCTCAACATCGCGCTGAAGCTGGCAAAGCAGCACAGCGATGTGGCGCTGGTGGACCTGGATATCGTGAACCCGTATTTCAGGTCATCGGAGCACAGGCCGCTGCTGGAAAGCCGGGGGATTCGTGTGATTGCGCCGGTGTTTGCGAACACCGCGGTGGATGTGCCGGCGCTGCCGCCCGATGTGTATGCGGCTTTCAAGCACGAATACGCCGTGTTTGACTGCGGGGGGGATCCGGTGGGCGCGGCGGCGCTGGGCGGGCTTAAGGCCAGCTTTGACGCTGTGCGCGAAAAAACGGAGGCGCTTTTCGTTATCAATACGCGCCGGCCCTTTCAGGACAGCGCGGATGCTCTGGCGGAGAATATGACGCGCATACAGGGCCGCGCGCGCCTGGACGCGGACGGACTGGTATTAAACGCCAACCTGGGTAAAGAGACGACGGGCGAGGAGCTGGCCGAGGGGTATGCCGTGGCGCAGGAGCTGACCAACCGGACGGGTGTGCCGCTGCTGTATGTGAGCGGGACTCAAGACGCGCTGGATGTGTTTGAGAGGCAGTGCCCCGGCTGCGGCGGCGGACGCATCGTGATCGATATATACACGCGGCCGGAGTGGCTGGCTTGATATAAACAGCCAACAGATTATAATTTTAAGTGTGTGCATTTATTTGGAAGGGGTTTGTCATGAACGTTTACGGCAATATACTCGATACCATCGGCAACACGCCGATTGTGAGGATCAACAAGCTTTGGAGCAACAAGAATGTTGAAATATACGCGAAGATAGAGGGCACGAACCCCACGGGCAGCATCAAGGACCGCATCGCGCTCAAGATGGTGGAGCAGGCCGAGGAGGAAGGGACGCTGGCTCCCGGTAAGACCATCATTGAGCCGACATCGGGCAACACCGGCATTGCGCTGGCGATGATCGGCGCGGTGAAGGGCTATGCCGTGGAGATCGTGATGAGCGCCGCGGTATCGGTGGAGCGGCAAAAGATGATCTCGGCGTTCGGCGCAAAGGTGATATTGACGGCGGCGGACGAGGGCACGGACGGCGCGATACGCAAGGCGCGCACGCTGGTGGCGCAAAGCCCGGATAAGTACTTTATGCCCGACCAGTTCACCAACCGGTATAACAAGCTGGCGCATTACTCGACGACGGCAGAAGAGATGATCCGCGATACGCAGGGGCGTATTACGCATTTTGTCTCGGCGCTGGGCACGTCCGGTACGTTGATGGGCACTGCGAAGCGCCTCAAGGAGCTGAGCCCGGATATACAGATCGTGGAGGCACATCCGGTGAAGGGGCATTACATACAGGGGCTCAAAAACATGAGCGAGGCCATTGTGCCCGAGATTTACGACCCGTCGCGTATTGATATTTCCATCATGATCGACTCGGAGGAGTCTTTCGACATGGTGCGGCGCATCGTGCGTGAGGAGGGGATTTTCTGCGGCATGTCGTCCGGCGCGGCGATGCTGGCGGCGCTGAAGGTGGCCGAGCGTATCGAAAAGGGCGTGATCGTCTGCATACTGCCCGACCGGGGCGAGAAATACTTAAGCACGAAGTTGTTCTAGTAGACAGAGTTTTAAAGTCGTGAGGGCGCTGCCTTCACCCTCCCGCCAAAGGGCGCGCCCTTTGGTAACCGCAGGGAAATGCCGTTGGCATTTCCCGTATTTATGATAGACCCAAAATCATGACGTTT
>CAZNVX010000229.1:0-5686 GCA_964576225.1 uncultured Christensenellaceae bacterium | reverse complement strand
GCCGAAGGTGTCGCGAGCGCGGAGGGTATCGACAAGGCGATGAAGCTGGGCGCATGGCACCCGATGGGGCCGCTGGCGCTGGCCGATTTGATTGGCAACGACGTGAATCTGGCAATCATGCAGCAGCTTTACAGCGAGACGGGCGACCCGAAATATCGCCCGCATCCGCTGCTCAAGAAAATGGTGCGCGCCGGTCAGCTCGGCCGGAAAACTAAAAAAGGGTTTTATGAATATTAGCCATTATGTTTCCTATACAAGATATTATGAGGAGGATTGAGCGATGAAGCAATTTGATATGTTTTTCCCGGTGCGTCTGGTGGTTGGCCCCGGCCGCGTCAAGGAACTGGGTCAATGGAGCGCGAAATACGGCAAAAAGGCGTTTATCGTGTACGACCCGTTTTTGAAGGGCGGCCGTCTGGCGGATTCGGTGCGGGAAGACCTCAAGAAGCATGGCATCGAAGCGGTGGAGTTTTACGACGTGGTGCCCAACCCGCGCCACACCACAATGGACGCGGGCGCCGCCATCTGCAAGCAGAACAACTGCGATCTGGTGATCGGCATCGGCGGCGGCAGCGCCATCGACACGGCAAAAGCCATCGCGCTGGCGGCGGTACACGGCGGATCGGTGTGGGATTACACCGAATACTATGCGCCGGATAATGTGAAAAGGCCGACCACCAAAGGGCTGCCGATTATCACCGTACCCACCACGGCGGGTACCGGCACCGAGGCCACGCATTGTTCGGTGATCAACAACCACGATTTGAAGATGAAATGCACCATCATCAACGAACACATCTATCCTGACGTGTCCATCGTGGATCCGGAGCTGATGGTGTCTGTGCCTAAGAAGGTGACGGCGCACACCGGCGTGGATACCTTTGCCCATGCGTTTGAGTCGTATATTGCCAACGGAGCGACGGAGTGGTCCATGATGCTGGCGGCAAAGTCGATGGAGCTGTTCGCGAAGCATATCCGCACGGCGGTGAACGACCCTGAAAACATTGAAGGCCGCACAGGGCTGGCGTTGTCCTGCACGCTGGCGGGCGCGGCGTTTGTGCAGTCCGGCCTGGCACTGCCGCACGCCATCGGCCAGCCGGTGAGCGGCATCACAGATGCGCCGCACGGCGCGACGCTGGCGGTGTGCCTGCCGGTGATCATCGAGTGGACCATACCTGCGGCACAGCCCAAGTTCGCCAGGGTTGCCGAAATACTTGATCCGTCGGCGGCTTGCCTGCCCGAGGCTGAGAAGGCCGCGAAGCTGCCCGGCATACTGGCGCAGCTGTATAAGGATATCGACATCGATGAGACGTACGCATCGTACGGCATGACGCATGATGACATCAAGGCTGCGGTGGATCTGGCGCTGACAGCTTACAAATGGGACATCGGCGGACACCCCAAAAAAGTGGAGCGGGCTGATCTGGAGGAGATTTACCGGCGCTGCCTGTAAGCGCACGTGTGGCCAAAAGACATATCACCAGCAACCATGAGTTTGCAATAAGAGGCTGTAAAGCCTCATTTTTTTATAAAACATGTTCGGTTATGAGCATAAAAAAGAACAAAACCTTGCAAATACGAACAAAGATGTTATAATGGGATCAGGAACAATTGTCAGGAGGAACGCGCATGCTCAAAGAGCAGAGGCAGAGCCGGATTCGCACGATGATCAGGCAAAACGGCGAGGTGGAGACAAACAGCCTGTGCCGTCTGTTTGGCGTGACGGAGATGACAATACGGCGGGATTTGGACAAGCTGGCTTCGGAGGACGGCATCATTCGCACACGCGGCGGAGCGATGCTGGCGGATACGCAGCTGCTTATCGAAACGTCGTTCGACAGGCGCATCACCGCGCACAAAGACCGCAAGAGCGCAATCGCCCGACAGGCGCTGGGCATGATTCGCGACGGGCATGCAGTGTTCATTGATTCTGGAACCACAGGCTACATGCTCGCGCAGATGCTGCCGCCGGGTCTGCATGCCGTGGTTGTGACCAACGCCATTAATATTGCGGCCGAGCTGCTTAGCCGTCCCCACTTAAAGACTGTGATGATCGGCGGCGAGCTGCAGCCGGGTACCATCTCATGCCGCGGCACGGTGGCGGAGGAGACACTGTCGCGCTTCCACATCGATGTCGCATTTATCGGCACAAACGCGGTAAGCGCTGACGGAGAGCTCTATATCGGCAGCGTAACGGAGTCCGGCTTTAAAAAAACGATCCTGCGCGTGTCGGGCAGAAAATACGTGATAGCGGATTCGTCCAAGTTCGGTCGTTTTAGCCTGTGCCGCTTTGCCACTGTGCGCGATGTGGACGGCGTGATCACCGACAGCGCGGTCGGCGCCGATATGGCCGCAGCGCTGGCTGACAGCGGCGCGTCGCTGATCGTGGCGGAGGGTTGACGATTGCTGATTATGTTAAAAAGGCACTGCCACAGCGATATTACCCACGCTTATTCGAGGTTTGAGAGGCACATCCGCTGCTGAGTGTGTGATGACCAAGGATCATTCAAGAAGAATTCCATAAAGATTTAAAGGAGAGAAGAATATGCTGGCAAACCCCAAAGAGATATTGATCGACTCACAAAAAAACCGCTATGCCATTGCGGGTATCAACACCACAACGCTGCCCGGTATCATGGCCGTTATCGAAGCGGCAGAGGAGCTGGATGCGCCGGTGATGCTCAGCCACGCGCAGCTGCACGAGCCGTGGGCGCCCATTGACGTGTTCGGGCCGCTGTTCGTGCATTTCGCGATGCGTGCCAAAGTGCCGGTTATCATCCATCTGGATCACGGCCTGTCTCACGAATATGTGATGAAGGCGGTGCGCAACGGCTTTACCTCCATCATGTACGACTGCGCGCATCTGCCGTTTGACGAGAACGCGCAAAAGGTCGCTGCATTCACCGAGCTGGCGCATAGCCTGGGGATCATCGTCGAGGCAGAGGTGGGGCAGATGCCGTCCAATGTCGTCGGACACGGCGGCTGTACTGAATACGGTGCGCCCATCGACCACATTGAGGATTATTTCACCAAACCTGAAGAGGCGGCCGAGTTTGTGAAGCGTACCAACGTTGATATGCTCACCGTCTCGTTTGGCACCGTGCACGGCATATTTGTGGAAACACCCAAGCTGGATATTGAGCTGCTAAAAAAAATTCGGGCGCAGGTGGACTGCGGGCTGGTGATGCACGGTTCGTCCGGCGTGGACGATGCGCAGATGCTCAGTGCCATTGACGCGGGGCTCAACAAGATCAACCATTACACCGAGCTGGGCACAGCGCCTATTCCCGAAATTGCGCAGGCGATCAAGGACGCAAAGATACCGCTGTATTATCATGATGTGGCGCATCAGGCCAAAGAGATTATGAAAGAGAAGGCAAAAAACAGAATTCAGCTTTTCCAGAACGCCAAAAACTGACATGACAGGAGATGATGCCATGAAGAAGATTATCAATCAGCCGGAGAATGTGGTGGAGGAAATGCTGGAGGGCGTCGCGCTGGCGAACCCGCAGCTTAAGTATTTAGCCGGAAACGGCGTCATCTCGCGCCGGAGCAAGACAGGCAAAGTCGGGCTTGTATCGGGAGGCGGCAGCGGGCATGAGCCGGCTCACGCGGGCTATGTGGGCACCGGTATGCTGGACGCAGCGGTGGCGGGAAACGTGTTCGCTTCGCCGGGCCCGGAGCGTGTGCTGGCGGGTATTCAAGAGGCGGATGCCGGACAGGGTGTGCTGCTCGTGATAAAAAATACTCGGGTGATCTGATGAACTTCACGATGGCGGCGGAGCTGGCCGAAATGGAGGGTATTCAAGTGGACTATGTGGTTGTTAAAGACGACGTGGCGGTGGAGGACTCGACATACTCGACAGGGCGGCGCGGCATTGCGGGCACGGTTTTTGTGCATAAGCTGGCGGGCGCGAAGGCTGAGGCGGGTGCAACACTGGCCGAGGTGAAAGCCGTTGCCGAAAAGACGGTGAAGAATATTCGCAGCATGGGTATGGCGATGTCGTCGTGCATTATCCCAGCTGTGGGCAAGCCGGGCTTCGAACTGGGGGAGCTTGGCATCGAGATCGGCATGGGAATCCACGGAGAGCCGGGCGTGCGGCGCACCGATATTATGCCGGCAAAAGACATTGCCGCAGAGCTTCTTGGTGCGATTCGTGCCGATTTCGACAAGGACGGGGGTATAGACGGATGCGAAACGGCGCTGATGGTGAACGGGCTGGGGGCGACGCCGCAGATGGAGCTCAACATACTCTGCGCGGAAGCGCACCGATGGCTGGAAGCACACAATGTGCATGTGTATAAAACCTATGTGGGCAACTACATGACATCGCTGGAGATGGCGGGATGCTCGCTCACACTGCTGCGGCTGGACGATGAACTCAAAGCGCTGCTGGATGCGCCGGCAGATACGCCCGCGTTTAAGGAGGGCAAGATATCATGACAGCGTTGACCAGCGCCGCATATACGGCGTACCTGAAAACCGCCGCCGAGAAGATCAACAGCGAAAAGGAATACATCACCGCGTTGGATGCGGCCACGGGCGACGGCGACCACTGGGCAAATCTGAACGCCGGATTTACCAGACTGATGGCGATATCCGATGAACTGGCGGCGCTCCCTTTGAGCGACATGTTCAAGAAGATCGGCATGACGCTGATGTCGGCTGTGGGCGGCTCGTCGGGTGTGCTTTACGGCAGCGCGTATCTGGGCGCAGCCAAGGCCGCGGCGGGGCGGGACACTTTGGACACCGCAGGTGTGGCAGACATGCTCGACGCGATGCTGGCCGCCATCATGGCGCGGGGCAACGCGCAGCCGGGACAGAAAACGATGATCGACGCACTGCACCCCGCTGTGCAGGCGTTAAAGGCGGCGCTGCCCGATGAGGCGCCGGCGATTGCAGCGATGAAGACGGCCGCGGCGGCTGGCGCAGAGGCGACAAAAGATATGGAAGCGGTGCGCGGGCGGGCGTGTTATCAGACAGGTAAGGGTGTGGGGCATCTGGATCCCGGCGCGGTAACGATGGCTTACCAGCTCGAAGCGCTGGCGGATTCTCTGCTGGCTGCCCTGTAGTTTTTCCACCTTTCCAATCCATACCAAGAAGCGTTATAATATACATGACCGGGCACCTGCGTGGCTCGATCACGGGTTCAATGATAAGGGTGCTGGCTGTTTGAAGCCGTGCCCATTGATGGCATGCTGCGAAAGCGAAATGAGTGAAAGGAAGGTTTAAGAGTCATGAAAAAGACGAAGTGGGGCATCGTTGGGACAGGCAATATATCCGGCCAGTTCGCAGACGGCTTAAGGCATGTGGAAGGCGCAGAAATCTACGCGGTGGCGTCCCGCAGCAGGGACAAGGCGCAGACTTTTGCGGACAGGTTTGGCATTACCAAAGCCTATGGCAGCTACGACGAGATGGCAAAAGACGACGATGTTGACATCGTCTATATCGGCACGCCGCACCCTGCCCATCTTGAGAACGCCATCATGTTTATGGAAGCCGGCCGAGCGGTGCTGTGCGATAAACCGTTGGGCGTCAGCGCTGCCGAGGTGAGGCAGATGGTAAAAAAGGCGCGCGAGATGGATGTGTTCTTTATGGAGGGCATATGGACGCGGTTTTTTCCAGCTGTCAAAAAGGCGCTGGAATGGGTTAAAGAAGGCCGCATCGGCACACCGAAAACGCTTT